>JAIOHO010000407.1 GCA_019912905.1 Anaerolineae bacterium | reverse complement strand
TGGAACCGGATGATCGCCCTGGCCCGGCGCTGGTGCGGCGCACCACCAAGGCGGCGGCCTTGTGGCACGAGCGAACGGCCCCGCAGATTCTGTGTTCCGGCGGCATCGGCCTGGACCGGACCCGCAGCGAAGCCGACGCCTGTGCCGAACTGCTGCGTGGCCTGGATGTGCCTGCCAGTGCGATTATGCTGGAAGATCAAAGCCGCAGCACCGAGGAAAATGCCCTCTATACCCTGGATGTCATGCAGGCGCAGGGCTGGCAGTCGGCGGTGCTGGTCAGCGATGGTTATCATCTGCTGCGCGCCAACTGGCTGTTCAACCGGCTGGGCATCACGAACTATCCCAGCCCTGCCGATTCACCCCCGATCATGAACCTGTTGCTGTCCAGCCTGCGCGAGATCATTGCCTTTCACTGGCTGGCCTTCAAGTTCGTCTTCAATATCCCCGTCACCTATGTGCCGGTGCTGTAAGCAGGCCGGTCGTAGAGCAAGCGTCATGCAGACGCCGTGAGCCAGTGGGTGTTTCCCGGCTGTTCCCGGCTATAATGGAAGTTGAAATTGATTCTGCCAATAGGCGTGTGTGGTGTTCGCCTGCGCACAGGGGGAAACAAATTGATGCCTCGCTTCTTGATACTCGTTCTTATTACGTTGGTCGCTTTCAGTGCGCCCGGGCTGGCCGCCCAGCAGCCGGATACAACCGCTGATCTGCCATTTCAGGTGGTGGACAGCAGCCCGCTGGCCGGGCAGGAACTTGGCGCAACCGAAGCGATTACCGTGTTTTTTGATCGTGCGGTCGATTGTGCGACTGCGCCCGGCGCGGTCAGCCTCACGCCCGCTCTGGATGGCGCGGTCACCTGCGATGGGGCCAGCCTCACCTTTACGCCCTCTGCGCCATATCCCAGCGCGACTCCGGTGACGCTGACGATCTCGACGGCGCTTCAAGCCGCCGATGGCACGCCGCTGGCCGAGTCGTTGACGCTCGAAATGAGCACGATCGGCAATCTGGCCGTGACCGAAGTGCTGCCCGATGACGGCGCAACCGGCATCGAAACCAACTCGGTGATCACCGTTATTTTCAACCGCCCGGTCGTGCCGCTGGTCTCGAATGAGGACCGCGACACGCTGCCCCACCCGCTGACGATGGACCCGGCAGTGGACGGGAAGGGCGAATGGCTGAATACGTCGATTTACGTCTTCCGGCCTGATCCTGCGCTGGCGGGCGGCACCACCTACACCATGACCGTGAACGTCGGTCTGACTGCGGTCGATGGTGCGGCGCTGGCCGACTCGTACAGTTGGTCGTTTACGACAGTGGATCCGAGCATCGTCGAAACCACGCCGCAGGACCTCGCCAGCGACGTCACGCTGGACCAATCGATTCAGGTGACGTTCAACCAGCCGATGGACCGTGCCAGCGTCGAAAGCAGCTTCTTTATCCGCCCTGACGATCAGGATTCGGGCCGCATTGACGGCGCATTCGAATGGGCTGATACCAGCACCGGGTTCAAGTTCACGCCTGCTGACAACCTGGCACTCGATACGCTTTACAGCGCGGGGTTCGAGCCGGGTGTCGCACGCGGCGAAACGGGAACAGCGACCTTGGCGGGACGCACGGACTGGAGCTTCGTCACGGTGCCTGAGCCGAGTGTGGTCGGTACCGACCCGTTCATGGGTGAGGAAGACGTGGATGTCTCCAACGGCCTGACGATCTACTTCGCCTCGCCGATGAACCAGGATACGCTGAAGGACCACATCACCATCGACCCGGAACCCTATCGTGAACCGAATTACTACTACTACGATTGGGACAGCAGCTATAACATCTCTTTCGGCATGGAGCCGAGTTCGGACTATACGGTGACGATCTCGCCGGGGATGGAAGACGTCTACGGCAATGTCATCACGCGCGAACGGGTGGTTACCTTCACGACTGCGCCCTACAGCCCCAATGTCAGTTTGCAGGTGCCGCGCGGCGTGGGCCTCTACAACGCCTACAACGACCAGACGCAGGTGTTTGTCACCCACCGCAACGTCAGCCGCCTGGACCTGGAATTGTATTCGGTCCCGACCGATGACTTTATCAGCCGTATCGAGCAGGATACCTATGATCCGGCATACAGCTACACGCCGACGACCTCGCAGGTGCTGGCGCAGTGGACGATCCAGTCGGCCACGCCGGAAAATCAGGTGCGCTACGAACTGCTGAACCTGGGGGCGCAGGCGGCAGGCGGCGGGGTGAGCTGCCCCGGCGCTCCTGCTTCACGCCTGAAGGTGGGTGATTCGGCTATCGTCATTACCGACCCGGACCCGCTGCGCGCGCGCGCCACACCAGTCGATGGTGAGGTGGTCGCCCAGCTTTACCGCGATTACCGCGTGTCGGTCGTCGGCGGCCCGGTGTGTGCGGACGAACTGCTGTGGTGGGAAGTGACGCTGCGCGATGGCAGCACGGGTTGGGTGGCCGAAGGCACGACCGATGAGTATTTTCTCGATTTACAGGCCGCCGGTCAGACCACCCCGGTGGATGTGACTCAGGGCCTGGGGAACGAGGCGCTGGCTCCCGGCGTGTATATGCTGCGCGTCAACTCGCCGGAGACCCAGCACGAAGGGCAGGATGCGCGCAAGCATTTCCTGATGGTTTCGACCGCCAGTCTGACGGTGAAATCCTCGCCGCATGAGGTGCTGATCTGGGCGACCGAGCTTCGGAACGGCCAGCCCATCCCCAATGCGCCGATTACGCTGTACACGCGCGATCAGGGGCAGGTCGCCAGCGGGGTGACCGATGCCGATGGGCTGGTTCGCCTCAGCGTGCCGACCACACCGGATGAAGACCCGTACGAAACGCGGGTGGCCGTGCTTCAGACCCGTGACCATTTTGGGATCGGTATGCCGGACTGGTCGGATGGCATCGACACCTACCAGTTTGGCCTGATGAGCGATTACCCCTCGCAGTACCGCCTGTACGTGTATACCGATCGCCCGGTGTACCGCCCCGGCCAACCGGTTTACTTCAAGGGCATCCTGCGCGCGCGGGATGATGTGACCTATACCCCGCCGACGGACTTCCAGACGGTGCCGGTGATGATCTATGACGAAAGCGGCGAGATGGTTTTCGATCAGGACGTGTCGCTGACTGCCTATGGCACCTTCAGCGGCGAGTTCGACATCGCCGACGACGCGGGCCTGGGCTTCTACCGTATCAGTGTCGATCTGCCGACGAACCGCCAGTATTACTACGAGGGCGGCGGCATCTCGTTCAGCGTGGCGGAATACCGGGTGCCGGAGTTCCAGGTGGACGTGACTGCCGAAGCGGATCAGGTCGTCCAGAACGAGATGATCCGCGTGCTGGTGGACAGCAAGTATTTCTTTGGCGGCGTGGTGTCGGATGCCAACGTCGATTACAGCGTGCAGGCCAGTCCTTACTTCTTCAACTATGACGGACCGGGCTACTATGATTTCTACGACATCGACGCTGACGCCGGGCCAGGCGAGTTCTACGGCTTCTACAGCGAACAGATCGCCAGCGGCAGCGGCACGACCGATGCCAGCGGCCAGTATCTGATCGAACTTCCTGCGGACCTCGAAGACGCCACCCAGAGCCAGACCTGGACGATCGAAGCTACGGTGCGCGACGAAAGCGGCCTGACCGTTTCCGGGCGCACGGAGGTCATCGTCAACAAGGGCCTGGTGTATATCGGCGCACGCCCGGCAGATTATGTCGGGTTCGCCGGGCAGGAAAGCGAAGTGGAGATCCTCGCCGTCGATTGGGACAGCCAGCCGGTGGCGAATCAGGCCATCGATGTGGAAGTGGTCGAACGGCGCTGGAACAGCGTGCAGGAAAAGGATGACGCCGGGCGCACCACCTGGACCTGGGAAGTGGAAGAAATCCCGGTGACGACCGGCAGC
>JAIOHO010000036.1 GCA_019912905.1 Anaerolineae bacterium | reverse complement strand
GGTGCGTGATCGGCTTAAGCGCTCCAACTCCTGCTTTTCAGCCGCCGTCACTGGCCGTAGTTGGACTGCTTTTCCCATGTGCCCCGACTCTCGTTTTTCCCGATTATATTCCCTCTTGTCCTATTTACCGGATAGAGCACTTAGATGCCCAGGGTAATCGCTTCAAAATCAGCAAGGGGAGATAATGGGGGCCAAAAGGATGGCCCATTTCGAATAATCTGCAACTCAGCCTGGAAGAGTGCTTCAGAGATTTACCCGATCCACGTGTCCAAGGACGCTGTGATCACCAATTGCTGGACATCATCATCATCGCCATCTGTGGTGCTTTGTGTGGGGCGGATAGCTGGGTGGGGATTGAAACGGTCGGCAAGACGAAGGAAGCCTGGTTCCGTCAGTTTCTGGAACTGGAACATGGCATCCCTTCGCACGACACGTTTGGCGATGTGTTCGCCAAAATGGACAGTGACGCCTTTCAAAAGCGGTTTATTCGGTGGGTGGAGCGCGTTTTTCGGGTGACGAAAGGCCAGGTGGTCGCCATTGATGGCAAGTCGCTGCGCGGCAGTCGCGACAGAGCCATTGGCAAAGAGGCCATCCACCTGGTCAGTGCCTGGGCGAGCGCCAATGGCATTGTGCTGGGACAGCGGAACACCGACGCGAAGTCGAATGAAATCACTGCCATTCCCGAGTTGTTGGAGTTGTTGAATGTGTCGGGCTGTATTGTGACGATTGATGCCATGGGCTGCCAGACCAAAATCGCGCAGCAGATACGCGCCGGTAAAGCCGATTACCTGCTGCGGGTGAAGGATAACCAGAGCCATCTGAAACAGGATTTGGCTGAGTGGTTCCGTTATGGGGATGAGCAGCGTTTCGCCAACATGCAGATGGATTTTCACCGTACCACCCACAAGACCAGCGGACGGGTTGAAATTCGCCAGTGCTGGGTGGTCTTCGACCCGGTCGCTTTTGAATACCTTCGTCATTATGACGGCTGGGCTGATCTCCACAGCATCATCCGGGTCGAACGCGAGCGCCGTGACGGTCGCAGCATCACCCACGACACCGCCTATTACATCCGCAGCCTGACCACTGATGCAGCCATGATCCTGGATGCGACCCAACATCACTGGGCCATTGAAAACAGTTTTCACTGGGTACTGGATGTCACCTTCGGTGAAGACGACTCCCGTATTCGTGATGGCGAAAGTGCCGAAAACATGGCGGTGTTACGGGCTGTCGCCCTGAATTTGTTGAAGCAAGATTCCTCCAAAAGCAGCTTACGCCAGAAACGCTTTCGGGCGGCTATGGACAATGACTTCCTGCTTCAGCTGCTTACTCAGTTTTGAAGCGATTACCCTGCCCCTTACCCTTAGCTTCTAAGCAGTTCCCTGGCGCGCCGAACTGCTGCACTTGCATTCGGTGCATAACCGTCTGCACCGATTTCGTCCACAAAACTCTGCGTAACACCTGCACCACCAACCATGATTTTGACCTGCTGGCGCAGCCCGGCAGATTCGATGGCCTTGATGGTGGTATCCATCATGGGCATGGTAGTGGTGAGCAGCGCAGACATGCCGACAATATCCGGCTTGTTCTGACGGATGGCATCCACAAAACGTTCGGGTGCGACATCCGGGCCGAGATCGATGACCTCGAATCCTGCTCCGGCCCACATCATCGCCACCAGGTTTTTGCCAATATCGTGGAGATCGCCTTTCACCGTGCCGATCACCGCGCGTCCGGCCGGCTGCACCTTGCTTTCGACCAGCTTTGGGCGCAGCAACTTCATAATGCCCTGAGCGCCCAGGGCCGAGGCCATCATCTCTGGCAGGAAGTAATCGCCGCATTCGAACTTGTCGCCAACGATCTGCATGGCGGGGATCACCACGTCGTCAATAATAGTGGAGGCGGAGATACCGGCAGCAAGCGCTTCTTCCGCCGCATCCAGCGCGATGCGTGAACTGCCGTCGATGATGCCGCTTTTCAGTTTGACCAGTACGGGCGGTACTTCGCCCGGCTGTTCCAGAAACTGCGCCGCTTCTTCTGGCGTCAGGGCACGCCCTGCCAGTCGTGCATCGGGACTCATGGCGCTCCGCACGTGGCTGGCTGGCGCTTCCGGGTAACCCTGCCAGTAATCCGCCGGCCGGTGCCCGGGAGCATTTTCCGCGCCATATCCCCCATATTCGCGGATTGTTTCCCACATCGCCACGATATTCTGGGGCGGCACATTGGCCTGGATGTTGTGCACCGCTGCCGCTACAAAGCCGCCACCGGGGCCGAAATCATCCACGCGCCGCCGCACCTCATCGCGCACCTGCTGCGGTGTGCCGTCCGTGAAGACTCCCTGGGTATCGACCGCGCCGCCCCAGAACACGACCGAGTCGCCAAAATCGCGCTTCAGGGCTTTCGATTCCATCCCTTCGGCACTGACCTGAACCGGGTTGAGAATGTCGAAACCACTTTCGACCAGATCGGGAATGATTTCCCGGATCGCGCCGCAGCAGTGGTAAAAGATTTTGGCTTTCGATCTGGCTTTAATAAAATCGCAAATCTTTTTGTGGCGCGGCTTGATCACCTTGCGGTAAATGTCCGGGCTGATCAGCAGGCTAAACTGGCCGGCGAGGTCGTCGGCTTCCTGAACAATGTCGGCATAGTCCGCCACCAACGGCAGCACGACTTCCCAGTAGGCCAGCTTGAGGTCGACGATGGTGTCCATCAGGTATTCGACCCATTTCAGATTGTTCACCAGGTCCGGGTAAACCTGGCCGTAGCCGCGCGTCCAGCAGGTCAATTCAAAAAAGCCGGCGGCCAGCCCGCCCACTATGACCGGTTCGCCCAGATCGTCGGCCACGTGGCGCACCCGTTCCCACAGCCCTTCAAAGCGCGCCGGGTCCACTGGATCAGGCCACTGATGTCGTTTGATGTCCTCAATCGACGTGGACGCCGCAAACGGGTGGTCAAACATGTCATAAAAGAAACCCCCATCCTGTGGCATTCGCCAGCCAATGCCCCACTCGTCGTGGAAGAAGTTGTAGCCGGGCATATCGGTAGTGTTGATGTTAATGCGAAAGGTGGCCGACGAGCGTGGGGCCACATTGCGGGCATCGCAGCCGAGTGCTGCCCGCACATCGTCATCGACTTCGGCGATTTGCTGGAATATGTCCATCACCCGGATTTCGACCGGCGGCAGGCCCAGATATGCACGGAGATTCTTGTAAGCATTCACGTGAATGCTGGTCAATACGGTACCGCCCAGGTCAAACGGAACACAATCTGGCTCCCGGTGTTCAAGAGCCAGCTTCATCCGTTCGCGTGAGTTCATGATGATCTCCAATCTGATCCTGAGATGTCGGTTTGACATCCCGTGTATCCTTGACTATTATCTGTCTAATTATCAATAATCAATAATTATTGTAGGTCCTGCCGCCCACCTGTCAAGCAGTCCGTGATGCAGACCCGGTTGTGAAGTATGGCTTATTACACCGCACTGACCTGCGAAGCCCTGGCCCGATCCGTCTATGATCTGGCCGCATCCTCTCCCCAGACCATCACGGTCAGCTTATTCAAGCAGGGGCTGCACAATCATCCGCGCAACCTCAGAATGACGTTGCAGAGCCAGATTGACTGTCTGGAACCGTGTGATGCGATTCTGCTTGCGTATGGGATTTGCGGTACAGCGACAATTGGCTTGACCGCTCGGCACACCCCACTGGTGATTCCCCGCGTGCACGACTGTATTGCCCTGTACCTGGGATCGCACGAGTGCTACCAAAAAGAATTCGACGCGCATCCCGGCACATTCTGGTACAGCACTGACTATATGGAGCGCCAGGACCGTGACAGCAGCGTGGCGCTAGGAGCCGTCGGCATCACCGATGTTGAAGCCAACTATGATCAGTACGTGCTGAAGTTCGGGCAGGAAATTGCCGACCAGATCATCACCGAAATGCGAACATGGTCGCAGCACTATACCCGCGCGGCCTTCATCGATACCAGGCTGGGTAATCCAGAACCGTTCGAGAAAGTCGCTCAGGACAAAGCTGCCCGCGAAGGCTGGATTTATACGCGGATAGAAAGCAACCGGAGGCTGCTCAAGCTGCTGCTGGATGGTGACTGGTCGGAAGATGAGTTTCTGATGGTTCTTCCCGGTCATCGCATCGAACAGTCGTATCGTGCCGGCTTGATCAAAGCGGTTCGACTCGAGTAGCGGCCCTACTGGGATGGGGGATCGCTTGTGCACAAGGGGCAAGTACGCTATGATTGATTATCAATAATTGATAATATCATTTGTTTAGGGAATTGTTGATTTGCCTTATGGCCGATAAGCTGGAGATAGATAGACCACTTCGCGGCAAATCGGAAAAGCGCCCTACCCTGCAATCGCTGGCCGAGCAGGTTTATGAGCACCTGCGCCATAACATCATCAACGGGGAGTTAAAGCCGGGCGACCGGCTGGTTGAGCTAGACATTGCGGCCCAAATGGGAACCAGCCAGGGGCCGGTTCGCGAGGCGCTGAAGCGCCTCGAATACGACGGCCTGGTCCTGCGGCAGGCACGCAGCGCCACCTTCGTGACGGCCATTTCCACCGACGAGATGTACGAAATCTTTGAAATCCGCAGCGTCATTGAAGGGATTGCCATCCACCGTACGGCGCTCTGCATTACGTCGGCGCAGTGTGACGAGCTTCAAGGGCTGGTCGAGGCCATGCGTAGCGCGGCGGAGGCGGAAGATATGACCCTGCTGGTGGAATATGATCTCCGTTTTCACCAGCGAATCTGCAAATGGTCAGGCAGCCCCGTTTTTTTGCACGCCTGGAATCCCCTCTACAACCAGATCCAGCGCTTCGTGGTGCAGACTCACCGCAATTATTTCAGGAACCTAAGAGAAATTGCCGATACCCATCAGGTGATTGTGGATGTTTTGCGACAGGGTGACGCTGACGCAGCGACCAGCGTCATCAAAGAGCATGTCATGTTGATCTGGTCGCTGATGCATACGAGACCGTAATTGCGGCACTTAAGGAACGATCACCATGCACATACCTATAGCCTCTATCGAACACATCCTCACTCTGACAGCTCCTCGCCCCGGTTTCAAAGAGCGTCTGGCTGCTTCGGAACTCCAGCGAGGCCTGTGGCAGTTGGGCTATCGCCGCCCCGTCGCTACAGGGGAATTACCGTATTCCGAAGAGCCGGGCGGATTGAAGTTCCTGCTTATTGCCGGGCGATCTGAGTCGGAAAACTACGAAATCTCCAGCGATGGCAGCCTCACCGTCACACTGCGAGGCGCGGGCGAACAGGCTCTGCTGTACGCTGTCTTCGATTTTCTGGAGCGCCAGGGGGCCTACTTCGGAATCGATGGCGAGTATTACCCGGTCACCGCGCCCGATCAACTAACCGTTCCCGATGCCAATCACCCCTGGCTGGGCAGCCCGGGTTTTTCTACGCGCGGCCTGTTGCCTTGGCCGGACTTTCTCAATTGTATTACCGTGTATAACCGCGAAGATTTCCGCGCTTACCTGGAAGCGATGCTGCGGATGCGTTTCAACACGTTGGGTATCCATGTGTATGCGCAAAGTCGCTACTGGGTGGAGCCTTTTCTTTCTACGGAATACGGAGGTGTCGGTCATGCCGCCTATGCCGATACCACCGCGAGCGACCGCTGGGGTTATCTGCCGCAGCGCACCTCGCGTTATGGCATGAGCGCGGCCCAGTATTTCGACGGTGAGGTGTTTGGCTCTGATGCGACTCGTATGGCGCGCAGCCCCTGGGAAGCCGCTGAGATGTCGCAGGTGCTGTGGCGAGACGCATTTGATTATGCCGAGCGGTTGGGAATTCGCACGGGTGTGGGCTTTGAGATTTACCAACTGCCGGAAGAAATCGTCCGTGCCTGCCCGCCAGAGGTGCGGACCGCAATCAAACGCACGATCGCGATGCCGGATGGCGGCGAATTCGATCTGAGTTTTATGCGTGTCGATCCCACTTCCCGGAATGCCCGTTACATCCTCGAATCACGGCTCGCGCAACTGCTAGACGCCTATCCTTCAGTGGATTATGTTTATCTGTGGGAAGACGAATTCACCAACTGGGAGAGTCAGAAGACCAGTGTCGAGACCCCGGTTGAGCCATTCAGACAGGCCCACGACTTTCTGCGCCGACATGCACCTGGCAAACGTCTGGTGATCGGAGGATGGGGCGGCGTTGCCCGCAATTTCGAGCGTTTCCATCGTCTGCTGCCGGAAGACATCATCTTCACGGCATTGAGTGATCAACTTGGGTGGGACCCGGTACACGAAGCGTTTGGGAAGTTAGGTGACCGCGAGCGCTGGCCGATTCCCTGGATCGAAGACGATCCATCCATGTGGTTCCCCCAGCTTCATGTCCATCGTTTTGCGCGCGATATCCAACTGGCTGAGGATTATGGCTGCCAGGGGATGCTGGGCATTCATTGGCGGCATCGCATCGTGGACCCGGTGGCTGGTTATCTTGCCCGCAGAACATGGGATGATCAATTGCAGCCCGCAGACCACTACCGGGCCTATGGGCGCACCCACGCGTCGGGCGAGAATACAGAAGCATTTGCACAGTGGCTGGACGATGTCGACACCAACCGCCGGTTCCTGTCCACGTGGACTGGCAAGATCCGTGATGATGGGCATTACGAGCATCAGGAGTTATCGGGCGACTACAGTGAAGCCTTCACAATCGAACGTGATTTCACTATCTCTGAAAACGTGATTACGCAGCAAGCAGAAGCCATCGCTGCCTTAGGGCAACTGCTGGAAGGCACCGCATCCCCCGTAGAGCAGGAGCGGCTCGGCTACTGGTATGGGCAGTCCAGGTTCATGGACCCGTATGCGCGCGCCTGGCAGGTCGGGCAAAAACTTCAGCTGCTCATCAGCGCCCAGTATGCACGCAAGCAGGCAGGCGATGCCGATGCTGCGGCCCTCGCGATTCGTGAACAAGGCATTCCCTTATGGATCGAACTCCTGAAATATGTACGGGAAGCGGTGCTGGCTTTTCAGCATACCGCTGCGACTCGAAACGACCTGGGCATGCTGGCTTCAATCCACAATAAGTTCGTGCGCATTGCCACTTTTCGGACGCGGATGGCACTGCTGGAATTTCTCGATGAACTCCCCCGTGAAGCTGAAGAAGCTGTCGCAGCGGCGCTTAAATCAGATGCCAGTCTGGACGGGGCGGTTATTGTTCCAACTCGCCCTACTCGACTGGCAGTCGGAGAATGCGTCCGCATGACTGCGATCACGCCAGGCATTCGAGAAGTGACCACGGTCACATTGAAGTGGCGTGCGGTCGGTGCAACCAGTTGGCGGGCAATTCCGATGCAGTGCGCGGGCCGCCGAACTTATGTGACCGACTTCGAAATGCCTGGAGTGGATGGAATCGGCGTTGAGTATACCGTCGCCGCGACATTTGCCGGGACGCCATCCCCGTTAGTCGTGACCGCACCGGTGGAGGGAGCCTATCTAGTGACGCGTTAGTCTAGGGTGGTTATCAAGGGACATGCAGCCCTGGTAATGGCATAATGCCGCTGAATAATAATTTGTCAGATGAAAGGATAAGGTAAATGAACAAGAAATTACGTTTTTGGGTGATTGGCATCGCGCTTGCGCTGCTGTTGATTGGCCCAGCCCTCACCAGCGCACAGGACGCAGCCTCGTTGGAATTGTGGACGTTTGTCAACACGCATGCCCGCTGGTGGCGTGAACAGGCGGATCGCTACAAACAGGAAGTCAATCCGAATTTTGATCTCAACGTGGTCGAGATCGCCTATACTGACCTGCATGATCGGCTGTTGATTTCGCTGCAATCGGGTGGAGTCGGCGCGCCGGACATCGCGGATATCGAGCAGGGGCGCTTCGGCAGTTTCCTGCGGGGTGGCGATCCGGGGCTGGTGCCTCTTAACGATATGCTGGAATCCGGTGGTTTCACCGATCAACTGGTCGCTTCGCGCGAGGCACTCTATACCTATAACGGCATTACCTATGGCATTGAACATGCCTTGACGCCGGTCGTCCTATACTATCGCGCAGACATCTGGGAAGGCGCTGGGTACGACCCTCAGACCTTTGAAACATGGGATGATTTCGTGACAGCGGCCAAGGCCATCGTCGCAGACAATCCGGGTGTGGTTCCACTGCCAGTTTTTGGCGATCTTCATCAGGTGCTGCTGCGCCAGCGGGGTGGCGATTACTTCAATGCCGATGGTGAAGTGACCATCGACTCGGAGCTTTCGATTGACACGATGAACTGGCTGCTGAATCTGATCGACGAAGGCGTTGGTGCGCAACCGCCCGATGGCGATGCTCTGTGGGCCGCCTTCAAAGATGGCACGCTCATTGCCCAGGTCGGGGCGGACTGGTATGCCGGGTTCTTCAAGGACAACGCGCCTGAACTCGAAGGCAAATGGAAAGCCGCCCCACTGCCAGCCTGGGAGCCAGGCGGAATCCGTACCAGTGTGTATGGTGGCACTGGTGCTGCTGTGATCAAAACCAGCCCGAATGCCGACGTTGCGCTTGATTTCCTCAAGTTCTCCATGCTGTCTGTCGAGGGCAACGTCCGCCGGTTCGAGCTGACGAATTTGTTCCCGCCATTCATTCCAGCCATGGATAATGAACGTCTCCACGCGGCTGATCCGTACTTCTCCGGCCAGGATCTGGGTGCGTTGTTCGCCGAGGTTGGGCCGGAAGCACCTGCTCAATATCAGAGTCCCTATCGGTCCCAGTTGAACGATTTGTACACGGCGGCTTACCAGGACATCATCGACCGCAATCGCACACCGGAAGATGTATTCGCTGAAATCGCCCAAACCACCCGCGACGAAATGGAATTCGATAGCTAGTGCAGTTCTGTCAGGGAGCAAGCCGGGGTTTCAGACGGGGCTTGCTCCCTGTGTCTGTGTTGATGGGTAGATAGCAGCAGAGAGGTTTTGACGATGTTTGGATGGGGCCGAAAAATCGCGCCGTATCTTTTTATCAGCCCATTCTTTATCGGGTATGCCTTCTTCTTTCTGATCCCGGTCGTACAGTCTCTTCAGTTGAGCTTTTATCGACAGGTCGGGCTGGGTACGGAACCTCGTTATGTGGGCCTGGATAACTATAT
>JAIOHO010000406.1 GCA_019912905.1 Anaerolineae bacterium | reverse complement strand
GGATTACCGCGAATGATCGTCCCGCTGGCGACGAGGCCGTGCGGCTGAAACCGGTCCAGGATATAGGTCACGGCGGCCCGCAGCGCCGGACCATAATGCCCCTCCAGCGGCGGCCACTGGCACTGCGCCAGCAGGTCAGAGTCGGTCATCGTTCAGGTTGGCTCCATGTAAGGGGCGGACACGCTGGCCCACCCCTGAAATGATCGGAAGTTGCTGTGCGCGGATCAACCGGCGACGAAATGATAAGTCCCGGCGGCGAGTTCGTGAATCATCCCCTGGACCGCCTGCCCATTCAGTTTAACGGGTTTGCCCTCCTCGATTGGGAGGTGTGCGGTCGCGGTCGTATTGGGCGGCACGACGATGGTCCAGTCGAACTGGCCGTTTTCGAGTTTCCAATCCGAAACCAGCTCCCCATACAGTGTCTTCAGCCGCCCCGCTGCGTGGGTCAGACCGCCGCCGGGCAGGGGCCGCAGGATGCTGTGTTTATAACCGGGCTGCGCCGGGTCGATGTCGATGCCGGCGACGGTGTCGTACAGCCACGCGCCAATCGAACCGTAGGCGTAGTGATTGAACGAATTCATCTCCGCGTCCTGAAAGCCATTTTCTTCGGTCCAGCCATCCCAGCGCTCCCAGATGGTGGTCGCCCCCTGTGTAACCGAATAGATCCACGACGGCCACGTTTTTTGATTCAACAGGGCATAGGCGGTGTCCAGCTTTCCATAGCGGCTGAGGACGTGTGGCAGGTAGGGCGCGCCGACAAAGCCGGTGGACAGGTGCATGTTGCGGCGTTCGATGTCGGCCACGAGTTCGGCAGCAGCCAGCGGGCGCAGCTTGTCTGGCAGCAGGTCGAAATGCAGGGCCAGGACGTAGGACGTCTGCGTCGGCGTGAACAGGTCGGTGTTAAATACCTTCGACTCGATCGGCCCGTAATCGACGGCCTTCAGATTACCGCGCGAGATGGCATCGGCTCCGTCCATTTGCTGGCGCACCGCGGAGGGTTGGACGGCGGTGGGGGGCAGTTGGCTGCCCTTCAGATAGCGGGCGGCGAAGGCCTTTTTGACGTCGGCGAACAATCGGCGATAGCGGGCGGCCTCACGGGTCTTGCCCAGCACGGCGGCGATCTGCGCCATCAGGCTGGCGTCATAGGCCAGGAAAGCCGTGCCGATCAGGTCGCGCGGGGTACTGGCGTTAATCGACAGCCAGTCGCCGAAGCCGGGCCAGCCTTCGAAATCCGGCGCACAGCGGATGTAACCCGGGCTGACGTCGAGGGCGAACTGCATGAAGCGGGTCATCACCGGGTAGTTGCTTTCGAGGATGCGCCGGTCGCCGTAGCACAGATATAGGGTCCAGGGGCAGATCACCGCGGCATCCGCCCAGGCCGGGCCGCCATCGGTCAACCCAATCGCGGTCGGCACCACCGCCGGGATGCTTCCCTGCTCGGTCTGGGCATCGGCCACATCCTGCGCCCACTTGGTCATAAACCCGGCCACATTCATGTTAAAGGCTGCCGTGCGCGAAAACACCTGAATATCGCCCGTCCAGCCCAGGCGCTCGTCACGCTGCGGGCAGTCGGTGGGCACATCGACAAAATTCCCCTTCTGGCCCCAGACGATGTTGTGCTGAAGCTGATTGAGGATCGGTTCCGAGCATTCAAACTGGCCGGTGGGTTCCATCTCGGAATGCAGCACGATGCCGGTGATAGTGTCCGGGGTGATCTGGCCGGGATAGCCCGCCAGCTCAACATAGCGGAAGCCGTGGAAGGTGAACTTCGGCTCCCAGACTTCTTCGCCCTCGCCCTTAAAGGTGTAATGATCGGTCGCGCGCGCGCCGCGCAGGTTGGTGGTGTACAGCGTGCCATCGGGATTGAGGACTTCGGCAAAGCGCAGAATCACGGTTGTGCCTGCCGGGGCGCTTCCTTTGAGGCGCACCCAGCCCACCATATTCTGCCCCATGTCGAAGATGGCGCGGCTCATGATAAAGTTGCCCTTTTTCACCGGGTCGCCCACCGGCTTGAGTTCCTGAATGCGGCGCACCGTCGGCCCATTATTCGCCACCCGCGCTGTGCCAGGATCGTCGAATACCTGCACGCGCAGCCAGCTTTTGTCATCGAAACCGGGTTGATCCCAGCCGGGAATCTCCAGCCGGGCATCGTAGGACTCGCCCTGAAGCAGGTCATTGTCGATGAGTGGGCCAAACTGATGGGTCCAGGTGCGATCCGACACGACCGTGAGGCTGCGGCCATCGACGAGAGTCACTTCCAACTGGGCCAGCAGGCGCGGTTGGTCGAAGTAATTCTGCCGCCCACCCATGCCTACATAGCCCACTGCCCAGCCGTCGCCGAGGATCGCCCCCAGGGCATTCTCACCCGCGCCCAGCAGGGCGGTGACGTCGTGCACCTGATAGCGCACGCGTTTGTGAAAGTCGGTCCAGCCGGGCATCAGCACATCGTCGCCGACCGTCTGGCCGTTGACGGAGCACTCGTAGAGGCCCAGCGCGGTGACGTACAGCCGGGCAGATTGCACCGGGCCGGGCAGCGTAAAGGCTTTCCGCAGGTAGGGCGCGGGGATGGTGCTGCGTGGGCCGCCGACCAGGGCCGCACCGATCCACTTGGCTTTCCAGTCCCGCCGCAGCAGCAGACCCATTTCGAACCAGGCGGGTTCACTGGTCGCAGCGCTGCCGGTTTCATCCCAGGCGGTGACCTGCCAGTAGACGCGCTGGCGCGAGATCAGTTTCTTCCCGGCGTAAGGGACCTGGATGGATTGGTCCGACTCAATTTTGCCGCTGTCCCACAGGTCGGCGCGGCCTGCGCTCAATTGATCCGGTTCGCTGGCGGCGAGGATACGATAGGCGGTCTGGCGTGCGCCGGGCCGGTCACTGTGAAGCTGCCAGCCCAGGCGGGGGGAGAGAATGTCAATGCCCAGAGGATTTGTCCGATATTCGCAGGTAAGATTCATGAGGGAGGTCATAAGATTTCCTTGAAGTGGCTGAAGCTCTAATTTCGGTTGGGGATTTTCGCCCACAATCCAGCCTCTAGTTTACCGCAGCGCGCTCGCCTCTGCCGCTATCCTGCCGGGAATAATCATTCGCTTCTGCCGAGGATCTGACCCGCGTATCCACACGCACAGGTTGTTTTCGAGTGAGCGGTTTCTATCGGATTTTGAACCTTACGCTGCGCATTAATAGCAAATGTGGTATGCTCGTGAGCGTAGAGGCAGCAAGGTGACCGAAAGATGACGACAGCAGCCGATGGGAAAGACACACAACCGGCGTTAGGCTACCACCAGCTGCTTGAACAGCTGGGGGATGTGGTTTTTGCGATCGACAGTGCCGGCTACTTTACGCATGTGACCAGGCGTGTCCGAATGCTGCTGGATTATGCGCCTGAGGAAATTATCGGGCAGCATTACGAAAAGTACGTGGCAGCGCTGTGGGCGGATCACGTCCGCACTCTGTACACCCGCATCCTGCGCGGTAAGGACGGCGAAAGTCTGGTCGAAGTGCCGATGCTGCATCACAGTGGCCGCGATGTCTGGGTCGAGCAGATGGTGACGCCGGTGTATGACGAAAAACGGGGCGTGATCGGCCTGGCCGGGGTGATGCGCGACCTGACCGGGCGCAGCCTGACCGAAACCGAACTCGAAAAACGCATCAGCCAGCTTGCCGCTTTGCAACGCATCGACGCGGAGCTGACCCACCAGCTCGATATTGATTACGTGCTGTCGATGGCCCTGGATACGGCGCTGCGCCTCAGCACCGCCGACGCGGGCGGCATCGAATTGATGCGCGAGGGCGAGTTGTATACCGGCATGATTATCGGCAATTATCCGCCCGAATTTCTCAACCGCTATCCGACCCCGCCCACCGGCATCATCGAACGCGTGCTGCGCGAACGCAGGCCGGAACTGGTGCGGGATGTCAAACAGGACCCGGATTATCATCCCAACCTATCCACGACGCGCGCCCAGATGGTCATTCCGCTGCTGTCACAGGACCGGCTGATCGGTGTGCTGTTTCTGGAGACCCGGCGCGAAGATCGATTCACGACCGAAGTCTTTGAATTTATCCAGTTGATTACTACCCGTATCGCCGCCGCGCTCGATAACGCGCAGCTTTACGACACCACCCGCCAGCAGTTGGCCGAGCTTCAGAACCTGTACACGCAGGTCATGAATCTCGAACAGCTCAAGACGGACATGATTCGGATTGCAGCGCACGACCTGGGCAACCCGCTCACTTCGATTACCGGGTTTATCGACCTGCTGCTCGACAGCGAGATGACCGATAACCAGCACGAGTACGTCCAGATCGTCAAAGAGTCGGCGCAGCGCATGAAGAAGATCATCCGCGATATTCTGTCCTTGCAGCGCATCGAGGAACTGGCGCAGGGCAGCCTGTCGGAGAACGTGGACCTCAAGGAACTGGTGCAGCAGCTTTACGAGACACAGAAATATCAGGCTTCACACCACAATCAGGTATTTACGCTGGATGTGCCGTCGTTCCCGATGATCGTCCGGGGCGATGCCGCCCAGATGCGCGAGGCCGTCGTCAACCTGATAAGCAACGCGCTCAAATATACGCCGGACGGCGGCGAGATTCGGGTGCGGCTGTGGGAAGAGGACGATCAGTTCATGTTTGAGGTGGCTGATAACGGCTACGGCATCCCGGATGAACAGCAGGTGCGTCTGTTCCAGCCCTTTTTCCGCGCCAAAACCAGCGAGACCATCCGCATTGATGGCACCGGCCTGGGCCTGCATCTGGTCAAGAACATTATCGAGCGGCATCACGGCAAGATGCGCTTTCATAGTGTGTATGGCGAGGGCAGTTCCTTCGGGTTTGAGATCCCGATACCGATGTAAGTCCAATGAAACGGGGGACAAGGGCACCGCGTCCCCGACGGCACCCCTGGTTCCTTCGTGATCGAATCGAGGCGCGGTCAGGCGACTTCGACCAGCTCAATTTCAAATGTCAGGTCCTGACCGGCCAGTGGATGATTGCCATCCAGGGTTACCCCAATTTCGGATACATCCCTCACCACGACATTAAACGCCTGGCCGTCGGGCTGGCGAATTTGCAGTTGGTCACCGACCTTCGGGGTGATATGGTCGGGGAATTCCGAGGGCGGCACCTGGATCAGCATCTCCTCGCGGTGCGGCCCGTAGGCCTGTTCCGCCGGGATCGTGACTGTTTTGGTGTCGCCGGGACTCATGCCCATCACCGCATTTTCGAAGCCGGGGATCACCTGCTGCTGGCCCAGGGTGAAGGCCAGCGGTTCGCGCCCGTCAGAGGAATCAAAAACGGTCCCATCAGTCAGGGTGCCTGTGTAGTGCAGCTTGACGCTGTCACCGGATTGTGCCTGAGTCATCGCATGCTCCTTGCTGCTGGATGATTAACCAAAATGCAAAGCGGACGACTGCCGCCTGCGGCCTAACCTGAAATAAGGATCACTATGAACTTTTGGAGGGGAACAGGGGAGAAAAAGCAATAATGATCGAGAATCCAGGTTGGATGATAATAGTCTTTTTATATCATAGATCGAATCACCCGACAACCGCCCAGTCGGGGGATTTCGAAGAAAGCCTGTGGCGGCCCATCGTTAAGAATGCCCGCTGGTGGTGCAGCCGCAAGCTAATCGCTGCGTGACAATCGGCAGCCGGATGCATAGCAGATGACACTCGACAGAAGAGCGCCGCTGACTCTATGGTGAATACAAAAGCACCAGCAAAGGAGGCAGCAATGGCAAGTCAACGGCCTCTGAAAGTTCTGGAGGGTGTCGGCCAACGGCTGGAGATTTATCCAGATCGCGTGCTTATTAAACGGACCGATCTTCTTGCAACCTTACTGCCCATCGGTTTCAGCGACCAACACACAGTCTATTTCGACCAGATCGAACGGGTGGACCTGCACCAATCGGAGGATTTGCGCCTCGAGTCGTGCGCGGGCCGCTGTTTGCAGTTGATCATCACCCGGACCGATCATCGCACCTTCAGCCTGACCCTGAAGCCTCAGCAGCGCGTGAGCGCCGAAGCGATTCGGACCTCGATTCAAGCTCGGCTGGTAAAAGCACCGGCTGCTTCAGGAGCCTGATTCGTAAGGTGAGTCTGATCTGGGTAGGGGCAAAGGGTGCTGCGTGCCGGATCGGGCCTTCTCGATCCGGCACCCGGCAGATGCGCGCTGGCGTGTCTGCTAAACGCGGCTTGAAGGCCGGTGTGGGGCCTGTTTCTCAGCGATACAGTTCGATTTCGGCGAGTTCACGCCCGATGGCCGTGACGACAATACCTTCGCGGTCAGGCAGCAGCTTCAGAGTCTGCCCACTGTAAACGACCACATCTTCCCGCTGGTAAGACACCCACGCGCCGCCGCGCACTACGCGAATCTGGCTGATGTCTCTGGGCAGTGTGTAGGCTTTGGTTTCCTCGATGGTCACCCGGCGAAAGCAGGCCAGGCGTTCCGGTTGGCTGGTCGTGCCGGTCCACAGGTCCCGAATCGACTGCCACCAGCGTGGTTCGATCGTGTTTGCTGCCATTTTATCCCCCTCAGCCATTAGTGATTTGAAATCATCGTGGGCCGCAGCGACCGGATGGACAGGCGCGGCAGGCGGAATTTCCAGATGGGGCCGTGCAACCGGGCGGCGCGTCCTGCGTTTCGGCTGCCGCGTGCCTCAGCGACCAGCCGCTGGTGGGCGGCTTCACGCTGAAGATCCCCGATCCGCTCCCGGGTTTCGTTCATCAACCAGTGTTCGTTTACGGACATGCTGTTTTCTCCTCTGCCAACTGTATCTATAACGGTCAACAGCGTGATTTGTGAAATGCGGCGATGCTTGTGTTTTGGTTGATCCTGCTTTATGATAAGCGGAAATGTGTTTGAATGGCAGAGGCTATCGAAGGCAATCCAACCCGACTTCCTTTGGATGAAAGGAAAATCACATGAGCTACCTCAATATCGAAAGTTCCGAAAAACTACTCGATTCGGTCGGTTGGGAGATTCTGTGCGCGCTGCAACAGGACGCCCGGATGTCGTATGCCGAGATCGGTCGGCGGGTGGGCATGTCCGCCCCGGCGGTGATGGAACGGGTGCGCCGCCTGGAGGATGCAGGCATCATCACCGGCTACAGCGCGCGGGTGGATGTAAGCAAGCTGGGCCTGCCGCTTCAGGCGATTATCCGCGTGCGTTTCCCGGGGGATCGCTACCCGCAGATGCGCAAGCTGGTGGCCGAGACGCCCGAAGTGCTGGAATGTCATCACGTGACCGGGGATGACTGCCTGATTATGAAGCTGGCGGTGGCCTCACTGGAGAATCTGGAAACGCTGGTGGGCCGCTTCGGGACCTACGGGCAGACCACGACCTCGGTGGTCCTGTCGTCGCCGGTGACGGAACGGGTCATCGACCGGCGCGACATTGCGGAGCATGGGAACGGCAAACAATAAAGGGCGACCGCAGGGCCGCCCTCTTGATTCTCAGGATCGTCTGATTCCAGCTTTTACCTCACCCCCCGCCCCCTCTCCGAATTCAGAAGGAGAGAAATATGCAGTAGGGGGATTGAGCCAAGCCCGGTTAATGGGAGGTTTTGCGCCCACAAAGCCCAGAGATCAGGGCCGCCAACTGAGCGGCATGGCGAAACGCTGGTTGGTGACTTTGCCATCGACCACGTCCGCGCCTTCGGCCAGCAGTGTGGTTTCGCTGGTGTCGATGTCGATCTTGACCAGGTTGAGGTAAGCCGGTTCGCGCTCGTCTTCGGGAAGTTCATAATCCATCGCCGCGACTGCGCTGCCATCCGGCGCGATGGCAAAACCGCGCGCGAAGTGCCCGCGTTTGATGCGGAAATCACTGCCGCTGTCGAGATCCAGCGCGACCAGCGAATTGCCTGCGTCGCGCCCCAGCCCGGCTGCCCCGGCGATGAAGATCAGGCGCTGGCTGTCGGCGCTGAAGGCCATCGTCGTGATTAGGTCATTGCGGCTGCCCGCGCTCAGGGTGATTGGCGGCGTCGCCGGAGCGCTCAGGTCGATGACGTTCAGCGTGTTATCGTTGTTGACCGAGGTCACGACGACCGCCAGCCAGCGGCCATCCGGCGACACGACCGGGAAGGCGTTGGGCGCACCGCTGAGGGTCGGGTACACGGCCTGACGCTGGATCACTTCGCTGATCGACAGGTCGGCCAACTGGACGACCATCACCCCGGCAGTATTGGCGGTCACGCCATCGGGTACCAGGAACAGGGCTGCATCGCCGCCCGGCAGGATCATGATTTGGTTGGTGCCCGTATAGGAGGCGAACTGCCCTTCCGCGAATTCGCTGGCCGCCAGCGTCGCGCTGCGGTCTTCGACATTGATGCGGTAAAGCTGCCAGCTCGTGCGCGTATCCCCACTGCGGCAGCGGTGACCGAGCACCAGCAGCAGGCTGCCATCCGGTGCGGTGGTGATGCTGGCGCTGGTGTAGCGGCAGTTTTCGTCGGGGCGCAGGGTGGCGACTTCGCGCTCGGCATTGCCATTCCACCAGAACACGGCGGCTTCATCGGCTTCGCTGCGGTCGTTGGTGAAGAAGCTGACGAAGGCCATGCCACCCGCCGCCAGATCGAAGGCGGTGACGTTCTCATAGCGGTAGGTTTCGCTCAGGTCGGCGGTGTTGACCACATGCAGGAAGCCGTCGGCAAATTCGCTGGACGCGGCATCGGGTTCGTAGGCGATGTAGGCCAGGCGGCTGCTGTCCGGGCTGAACTGGAAGGTGCCTCCGCCCAGGCAGGTCAGGGCATTGACCTCGGCGACCGGCACCGGCATATCCGACCCCTTCATCAGGTACAGCGTGCCGCTGTCCAGGCCCATATAGAAGGCAAAGGTCGAGCCGTCGGGCGCATAGGCTTCATTGCCGCAAGGTTCCAGGCGGCTGGTCTGGGCCGGGACGTCCAGCAGTTTGGTGAACGCGCCGCTGCCGTCCATCAGGCCGAGTTCTCCGGCGGTGGAGGGCGAGCTTTCCTGCGGGTTGGAACCCGCTTCGGCCCAGGTGAGGATATTGGCATTCAGGGGAACGGGTGTGGCGTCCTGCGGGAGGGCGACGGGCAGCGTGCCGATCAGCAGCGCCAGCACGACCAGCGCGATTGTGAGATGGCTTCGGTTCATCAGACCTACTCCATAAGTGTGTTCGAGGCGTTAAGCATCCATCAAGGTATAACATTCATTGTAAGCATTCTCAACGCTTTGGCAAATGAGAGGGGAGTACGGTCCGACTCGACGGGTTTCAGATCATCCTGATTTTTGCGCGAGCTGCGGGATGGTGCCTAAGAGCACGTGATGAACCGGGTCGGGCTGCCGGGCAAGGAATTACGGCAAATCTCCAAAACCCGTCGATGTTCATCGGCGGCGTAGGCGAGCAAAGTTCATCATCCGCGCTAGGCGGCGTCTTCCTCGCTGGCTTCGACCGGCAGCGGCTCGTCCGCCGAGTCAAAGACCTGCGCCATAATGTGCGGCGCATGATTCGCCACCATCTCCTCGGTGATGCCGTTGGCGGCGATAATCTCGCGGTACAGCCGGGCGCTGCGGCGCATGGTGCGCGCCTGAGTCTCCGTATCCAGCCCGAACAGGCCAAAGCGAGTCGTCCAGCCTTCGGTCCACTCGTAATTATCGACCAGTGTCCAGTGATAATAGGCACGCACGTCGGCCCCGTCCTGAATGGCGTGGTGGACGTTCGCCAGATGCGCCAGCAGAAAGCCAGGTCGGATCAGATCGGTCGAGTCAGCCAGGCCGTTCTCGGTGATGTAGACCGGGCGGTCGTAGCGGCGCAGCTTCATCAGGAAGCGGTACAGGCCGCGCGGGTAGATTTCGCGGTTGACCCAGGGCACCGGCCAGGCGAGATCTGGCGGCGCAGGGACCGGCACATCGCGCCAGTGCAGGCGCAGGCGGCTGCGGCCATAATAATTGACGCCGATAAAGTCGTTGGTGCCCTGCGCGATCAAATTACGGCGCAATCCCAACCCGAGCGGCAGTTTGAAGCGCCCGGACGTGATGGCATCCAGAAAGCGCCAGTTCGTCAGCGCATCCATCAGCGCCGCCACACCGCGATCCCCCGGCCACAGCGGGCGATACGGATCGAACCCGGCCAGATGTTTGACGACGCCGACCTGCGCGCCGGGCTGGACCTGATGGATGGCATGATAGGCGGCGGCGTGGGCATTGGCCTGATGGCGCATCACCTTTGCCAATTGAAGCAGGCTGCGCTGGCCGGGGGGCCAATCACCCAGCATATAGGCCATCGCCGCGTAGATGTACGGTTCGTTGATCGTTCCCCATACATTGACCAGATCGCCCAGTTCGGCGGCGACATGGCTGACGTAGCGCTCGAAATGGCGCACGACTGCCGGGTTTGCCCAACCGCCTCGCTCGGCCAACCAGACCGGGTTGCTGAAGTGATGCAGCGTCACCATCGGTCGGATGCCGCGCTCGTGCAGCCCGTGCAGCATGACGCGGTAGCGGTCGAAGGCGGCGCTGTCCCAGACGCCGGGCTGCGGTTCCAACCGGCTCCACTCGACCGACAGGCGCAGCGTGTTCAGGCCCAGGTCCGCCGCGCGGTCGAAATCGGCCTCGGCGCTGCGCCACCAATCGGCGACCAGTCCGCTGGTGCTGTGATCCGCCACATGGCCGGGAATCTGCTCCCAGGCCCAGAAATCGTTGTTGTGGTTATTGCCTTCATTCTGATGCGAGGAGGTGGCGACCCCCCACAGAAAGCCGGCAGGGAAAGTCAGGCGGCGCATAGGCATCCAATCGGTCCGACGAACAGCCCAATGATCTGATCCAACGTTTAAACACCTCTTCATCCGAGCATAGCATGGCGGGTGGACCGCACAGGCTTAATGATTGGGGGAATATATAAATTACAGATGGAATTTAGGAATCCTTCATACCATAGCAGGCCGCGACCGGATCGGCCAGGGTCAGCGGCGGTTATTCGCGGGTCACCACCCCCGCATTGCGCCCGGTGACTCGCTGTGGTATGTTACCGCCGATGTGAAACAGGGAGCACACGCGGCGTGACTCGAGCGCGCGACATCGGTCTGACGAGTATCCTTCTGCTGCTCTACCTGGGGCTGCGGCTGCATCATCTGTTGGCGCTGCCGCTGTTTATCGACGAAACGCTGCATGCCGAGCGCGCCGTCTCGGTCTGGCAGGGCAGCCCACTGTGGTTCGGGGCCAACGGTAAGCTGCTCGGTGCCTGGTGGATCGCCCTGTTTGACCCCTTTCCAGCACAGCCCTGGCTGCTGCGCGCGTCGATTCTGCTGCTGACTCTGTTGGGCGCGGCGGCGGCCATGACCCTGGCCCGGCGGCTGTATGGACCCGCTGCGGCGCTGCTGGCGGGCCTGCTGATCTGCTTCGCGCCGATGCTGTTTTTCTTCGACCGCATGTCGCTGGCCGACACGACCCTGCATCCGCTGCTGACGCTGTTCGTGCTCAGCCTGTTCTGGCTGCTGGATGATGGCCCGCTCCGGCGCTGGCGGGCGATCCTCAGCGGGGTGCTGCTGGCGGCGGCGATCCTGGCGAAGGCAACGGCCATCACGATCACGCCGCTGCCGCTGCTGGCGGTCTGGATTCTGGCGCGCGGCTGGCGCACGGCGGACCGGCTGAAGGCGCTTGGATGGCTGTTCGGCACGGTGCTGATC
>JAIOHO010000405.1 GCA_019912905.1 Anaerolineae bacterium | reverse complement strand
ACCGAGAAAGTATGAATAAGTGCGACCATGACTATAGTTCTTAAGACAGAGAATCTAAATAAGGCCTATCGCTTCGGCGGTTTTATCAACCGTGTGAAAATCAACGCACTTGATGAAGTCAACCTGACTGTTGAGAGCGATGAGCCTGTGATCATCAGCCTGGTCGGGGAATCCGGCAGCGGGAAAACGACCCTGGCCAAGGTTATGCTCCGTCTGGTGGAGCCGTCATCTGGCCGTGCCATCATCTACGATCACCTGGTCGCAGGTGAGGGCGCAAAACCCTCGAAACACGAGTTCTTATCTACAGTGCAGCCGATTTTCCAAAATCCCTTTGAAGCCTTCAGCGCCTACCGAACCATTGATGCCTATCTCATGAGCACTGCAACGCGTATCAAAGGCCTGGGCCGATCCGAGGCGGAGGCGGCGATAGAGGAAGCACTCACGTCGGTAGGTCTCAAATATGCGGATGTCCTGGGGAAGTATCCCAACCAGTTCTCCGGTGGCGAGCTTCAGCGCGTTTCAATTGCCAGGGCTTTGATTCCGCATCCCAAAATGATTATCGCTGACGAGCCAGTAAGCATGATCGATGCATCGCTGCGCATGAACATCGTCAACCTGTTTCTGTCGCTTAAGGAGACATACAACACCAGCTTCCTCTATATTACCCACGATCTCGCCACCGCCTACTATGTCAGCGATTACATCGCCGTCATGTACCGGGGGACGATTGTCGAATTCGGTACTGCCAGAGGCATTCTGACCAACCCGCAGCATCCCTATACGCAGCTGCTGCTGGATTCCATCGCGCTGACTGACAGAAAATGGGAGCGAACAACTTACGTCGCCTCGGATATCGAAGCGAAGGAGTTTCAATTTACAGGCTGCCGCTTCCGCAATCGCTGCCCGCTGGCAGAGGAAATCTGCACCCACGAGCGTCCTGCACCAGTGGTGCAGCATGATGGTCGCGAAGTGTATTGCCACTTTGCATCCTCTAGCACGGTCACGCTAGAGAATGTCGGCTAGACACATATTGACGATTATCGGTGAAAGGGCTATTCTAATATGAGTATTAATTCAACAAAGGATAGATATTCATGCCTGGTCCGAATAGAACTTCATCCGCCGAAGAGCTGCGACTGATATCAAAAGTGGCCTATCTATATTACAAGCAGCGGCAAAGGCAATCTGACATTGCGAGGCAATTGGATCTTTCGCAGGCAACCGTCTCGCGTATTCTCAGACGCGCCGAGGACGAGGCGATTGTTCGCATCACCGTCAGCGTGCCAACGGGGGTGTATGCGCAGCTCGAAAGTGACCTTTGCGCCCAGTATGGGCTCAAAACAGCTATCGTTGTTCATTGTGATGACGAAAGCGACGAAGCAATTTTCGATCATATTGGAAGTGCCGCCGCCTATTATGTCGAAACAACGATCAGCAAAGGGGAGGTGGTGGGCTTGTCGTCATGGAGTTCAACGCTGTTGGAGATGGTAAACGCTATGCAGCCGCTGGCGAAAGCAACCCATGCGAAGGTGGTTCAGAGTCTGGGTGGCGTAGGAAGCCCTTCCGCCAACATCTATGCCTCGCGCATTACCGAACGTTTTGCCAATCTGGTCCAGGGGGAAGCCATCTATTTACCCGCCCCCGGCGTAGCAAGTTCCGTACAAATGCGCGACGAACTCATGCGGGATCCGTTTGTGCAGCAGGCAGCGGAGCTGTTCGATGATGTGACCCTGGCTCTGGTGGGGATTGGCAGTATGGAGCCTTCCAAGCTTTTAATGAGCAGTGGAAACGTATTCACCGCTGACGAATTATCGATGCTCCAGGAACGTGGGGCCGTGGGCGATATGTTCCTGCGGTTTTTTGATCGGGAGGGACAGCCAGTCCTCACTCCGTTGAAC
>JAIOHO010000404.1 GCA_019912905.1 Anaerolineae bacterium | reverse complement strand
GTACCGTGGGAGAGTAGCAGACATGGCTAGAAGGTTTTGCATCAAAGAGGATTCGGACAGCATCGGGAAAATGCTAACCAAAGCATTCCAGTCTGCGAACATCAATTTTTTGATAGGCTCAGGCGCATCCTACCCTGCCATTGCTCCTGCGGGACTGGTTGAGCAGGAAATAGAAGCTCTCTTCGCGGAAGGAAAAATCGAAGAGGCAAACAAACGGATGTATGAATTCCTCGCGGGAATTCAGGGTCCAACCAACCTGTTGCTCAAGAAACAGGAAAACGAAAACAACAATACCGCCATAGAAAACTACAAATCCTTGATCAGGGTAATTGAAGAAATACTGATGGCGAGAAAAACCAGTTTATTACCTAAACAGGCCAAAATATTTACCACTAATTATGATTTGTTGATTGAAAGGGCGGCGGAAGCATTCCCCGCATTGAGATTCAATGACGGCTTTAATCGAGTTCCCAGTTTGGACAACAGGTTTGTGTTTTCCCCGCCGAATTTCTTCAATTCAACACTCAACTTTGGAAATCTTTATAACTACACGGTCGAAATTCCTGTTCTTAACCTCATAAAAATACATGGGTCGCTTTCATGGAAAAAAGAACATGATGAGGTTCTGTTCAATGTCTGTACGAGGGAGGACCTACCAGAAGGCTCCAGCGAGGAGGAGATTCAAAATTATAACGGGCAATTTGCCGTAGTTTTGCCCCAGAAAACCAAATTCCAGCAGACGCTGATGGATCGAGTTTACTATGATTTGCTGCGGATTTACTCAAATGAATTGGATAAAGAGAATACCGTGTTAATCGTTTTTGGCTTCTCTTTTGTGGACGAGCACATTTACGATATCACCAAAAGAGCGCTCAAGAATCCCGCGCTTAAACTCGAAATCTTCTCTTACTCCCATGACGAAATCAGCATATTCATTAACAAATTCGATGGCTATAACAATGTAGATGTCATTGGTCCGCCAGAAGGCGAATGCATCGACTTCACCAGATTTAGCGCAACTATTGACTGTCTTTCTCCAAAGCCGGAGGAGAAATAATGCCGGTCGATCAGCTCACTAAAGATGCCATACTGCGGGTCGGTGAGGTTTCCGAAGTCAATGGCAGGAAGGTTCTGATTAAAGTTGACAAAAACAAGAACCTTTCCGACGTTTTTTTTGATGGAGACATCCTAAAAAACATTGCTGTAAACAGCTATGTTGAGATCAGGAAGGGCTTCCTAAGCATCATCGGAAAAGTTGACGGGGAAAAGATCGAGGAAGAGCCTATTGGATACGATCACGACGGCTATGACGAGGTAAACAGAAATAGGCGGTATCTCACAGTATCTCTTTCAGGATATATCAGCCAGGACGGTAAATTCTCCGTAGGAACAAGAGAATTACCTTTAATTGGAAATGAAGCATATATCGTCACAAAAGAGCAGATCCTTCAAATTCATAATCTTGTTGGTGATGGCGCGCTCTTTATAAACATTGCGACTTCAGATAACGATGATTTTGACATAGCCTTTCCAGTCGATGGCCTATTTAACAGCCATATTGCGATTTTTGGGAACACAGGCAGCGGAAAATCAAATACACTTGCATCTCTATACCAAGAGCTTGTAAAGGTTCTGGAGTGCAGAAATGCGGAACAATTCCGCCAAAAGACGCGATTCCTTCTATTCGACTTCAATGGGGAATATGTCAGACGCGATTGCATAACCGTGAAGAAAAAGGTCTATAATCTATCTACGCGACACAGGCGGGGTGATAAACTACCACTGGACAAGTCAAGTCTTCTTGACCTTGAGATGCTCTCAATTCTGTCGGATGCGACTGAGAAGACACAGAAGCCCTTTTTGAAAAGGACACTTTCCTTTTACGACCACGTATCATCTTCAGAAGATTCTGTAACACACTTCAGGAACATAATGAAGAAGCAGGTCAGACACGTTTTACAAATGTCTGACAAACGGCTTGCCAATGATTTACTTGATTATATGAGGCAAATACTGCCGCCTGAATTCGATGAGGAAGGGGAGATCATCGACATCGCTCATGACTTGGTTTGGCACAATCAGGTCAGCGAGTTTTACGTTTGTCCTTCTCCTGGAACAAAACGATTTCTGTCGCAGGAACCGGGCCTAATTCCCGACACAGCGATCTATCAGAGGATCGATAGTGTCGAGCTGGAAGACAATCTGCTATCCAGATTTATCAAGTTCCTGTATTTACAACTTATATCTGATGTTATCGCCAACAGAGCGCAGAATGAGCATATAGCTCCAGCCATAAACAAACTCTTAAGTAAAAAATCTGATATTGAGAAACTTTTCGACACCACATCTGAAATAGAATTCTGGGAGGAGGCGAACTTTGTCATCATAAATCTCAATGATACAAATTTGGATATGAAGAAGACGCTACCCCTGCTTCTTTCCAAGAAAATCTATTCTGACCACAAAAGAGAAGGCAATCAGAAGTCTCTAAACATCATCGTTGACGAAGCGCATAACATACTGTCTAGGGAGTCATTCAGAGAAGCGGAAAGCTGGAAAGACTATCGCTTAGAAACCTTTGAGGAAATCATCAAAGAAGGCAGAAAATTCGGTGTTTTTGTGACTATCGCCAGCCAGCGCCCTAACGACATATCTGCTACCATTGCTTCTCAAGCGCATAACTACTTTATTCACCGTCTGATAAATCAGAGAGATTTAGATACGATTTCCAGTGCGGTTTCTTACATTGATAGAATCACGGAAGATTCCATACCTACTTTACCAACAGGGACCTGCATATTCAGTGGCGTCGCTAGCCAGAGGCCATTGAAAATAAATGTAAAAGAGCTAGCGGATGACTTAAAACCACATAGCAGCACACTAAGGTTTGAAGACATCGTTCCTGAGCCAGAAGACGACCTTCCTTTTTGATTGGAGAGACAAAACTCTCCTAATGGAAGCTGCCCCTCACCCGGCTATTCTCCCGGAAATAGCCCCGCAACAATCTCCTTCCGACGGCCCGACGGCCATGCTAGGCTCATCTCAGGGTTGTGATGGAGCGCCGGATATGCAAGAAATAGAACTATGGCAGGCAGCCAAGCTGCTGATCGATCAGCATGGCGCTTCCGCCGAGGACTATGCGGAAGCCCGGATGCTGGAACGGACGGATCGGGATGATCCGATGGGAGCAGCCGTATGGATGGCGATACAGCACAGGATTTACGAACTGAGGAACATCAAGCGGGAAAGCACGATCTATTAGGTAGCGCCACGCCCCCACCTATGGCGGACGAACACGAGCACGATAGCCATGTCCTGTTTAAGCCGTGGATTTATGCTGCGCTTATCGCGGGTGCGGCACTGTGGTACGGCATCTTTCAGGCGATACTGTGACTGGCCGGTTGAGGCTTTTCTGAACGGCTGGCCGATGCACGTTGCAAAAATCGGGTTTTTTGACTCTCGCAAAAACGAGGGTTTCTGACACACCCGCCCTATCCTTTTCTTTTGCACCGTAAACACCCTTTATGATCTCCCAAAACTGTCTCTTGAAACTAAGTCTCGCAAAAGGTATGCTCCCAATGAGTTTTGAGAGACCATACCCCACCACCAGGGAGACAGACCATGCTGATCGGCTATGCCCGCGTATCCACCCAGGACCAGAACCCGGAAATGCAGCACGATGCTCTAACGGCGGCAGGCTGCGAAAAAATCTTCACCGAGAAGGCCTCCGGCGCACAACGCGACCGACCCCAACTCCAGGCGGCGCTGGAATACATGCGCGCCGGGGATACCCTCGTGGTGTGGAAGCTGGACCGGCTGGCCCGTTCTCTCAAGCAACTAATCGAAACGGTGGAGCTGATGGAACAGCAGCAGATCGGCTTCCGCTCCCTCACCGAAGCCATCGACACCACCAGCCCCGGCGGCAAGCTGGTATTTCATATCTTCGCGGCGCTGGCGGAATTCGAGCGCGGCATCATCCGCGAACGCACTCAGGCGGGCCTTGCCGCCGCACGGGCGCGAGGCCGCACCGGGGGCAGACCCCCTGCCCTTTCTGATGAAGATATGACCGCCGCCAGAGCGCTTCTGAGCGACCCGGACATCACGATGGAACAGGTCGCCAGACGCATCGGCGTTTCACCTTCCACCCTGTATCGCCATTTTCCCGGCGGACGCAGTGCGGTGAATGCGTAATACAACGTCAGTTCGGGATAAGGTCTCATTCAAACGGTCTTTGCCCTATATCTTCGGTGAAGCGCAGTAAATAGCCGTCGGGGTCTTGCACCAGGAATTGGCGGTTGCCCGATTCATAGTCGTCCACGCGATACCATTTTTCTTCCGGCGGCAAAAATAACGGGATATTATTTTCCTGGAGGCGGGTCAAAAGCGGCTGGATGCTGTCCACTTCAATTTCAAAGTTGATGCCGCGCCCCAACGGAAAATCGAGCGCTGCCGTTTGCCATGTACGGCCATCGCCGATCTGATCGAGCATCAACTGCGCCTCGCCCAATACCAGAAAGGCAAAACCTTCTTCCGGGCGATCATAGGCGACGGAAAAACCGAGGATGCGCGTATAAAAATCCAGGCTTTTTGAGAAGTTGGACACACTCAGTTCGGGGACGAGCGCATTAAATTTCATGCCCTATTATAACCTGAGTTCAGGGTAAGGAGACGCCTCACTGAGCGAGACGCGGTAAGCTTCTCTGGTTGACAAGATCAACAGAGAGGCATCCGAGCTGAGTTTACTGGAACTGTTCTATCATGTCGATGACCGCCGTCCCATCGGCATCACCTGCCTTTCCTGCACGTGAGATTTGTGCCATTCGCAGATACAACCCTAAAATTCGTGACCCTGCCATGCGTTTTTTTCTTTTGACCAGCGCCCTTCCCTTTTTTATCTCCAACCCCTTGTGTGTAACCGGGCCAGCGGCCCAACATCCAGGGGAGACTGCACATGGACGAAGAGGCCCGCCGCGCCAGAATCCGTTCACAAATCCGCCCATTTCCGAAAGAACAACACTACGCCACCGGCTGGAACGGCCCCATGTCCTTCGAGGACCTCTGCACCACCCTCACCCCCTCCATCAACCGCCTGATGCGCTACTACCACTACGTGGACGTGGACATCCCCGACATGATCCAGCACGGCTTCCTGCGCCTGTGGGAGGAACTGGTCAAGCAGCCCGACCTGCTTTCGGCGATGGACCAGGGCGGCGCGACCAAATGGGTGATGTACCGTTCCGGCAGCAGCCATTACAAGAAGTTCTACCGGCGGGAAATGTACCTGGAGGAACTGGCGACGCGCAGCGGCGACCCGGACGAATTCATTATCGAAGGCTTTGAGGGCGGGTTCCACACCGGCTACGCCCATTATGCCGAAGCCATCGACCTGCGACTGGACATCGAGCGCGTCATGGAATTCATGGGCGAGAAATACCAGCACAGCCGGGCGCACCTGATGGCGCTCTACTACATCACCACCAGCGTGGGGCTGGAAGACGCGGCGGCGCTGGCCGGGCGCGGCGGCACGAAAACGGCATGGTGGCTCACCAGCATCGTCAAGCCGATGCGCGAGGAATTATGCGAACTGTTGGCGCTGGAACGTCCCGGCAAGACCACCTGGCAGGAGAAGGTGCGCGCCGGCAACGAGACTCCCCTGATCGAGTTGGTCGAACGCTTCGAGAGCGAAGGAAATGAACGCATGGCCGCTACCTTACGTGCGCTTGCGGAGAACGAAAGCACCAAGGCGATCATGGCACAGCTCGACCTGCCCAAAAGCCACGTCCACTACCTGCGCCGCAAGGCGCATGAGGCGCTGAACCAGGCTTATGGCTGCATCGCGTAAATTCTATTCTGTTCCATTCCTGGCATGGGATAGGTCTTAATTACATCCGGCCTGGCTGTGTCAGGACGCCATACACCATTGCCAGGATCACAAGAGCGGCAACAATGAGGAATACCCGTGATGCCAACAGGAAAACCCCGGAAACAGGCTTGGAAAGACTTTTTCCGGATAGGAAGAGACAGAATGATGCCAACACTTTGGTGATGACCAGAGGAACAACAGATAATCCTAAAAACAACGTAACCACCCATGCGGGAGGAAACATGAAGCCAAGCGCAAGACTGCCAAAAAACCAAAGTAATATACCGCGTTCCTGCACATTGGTTGTGTCACCAATCTTCATTTCCTCATCATTTTCCGCGCCATTTTGCATGCTATCCGGCCTCACGGCTGAAGTTGCCGCTCCGCCCTTCTGCGACAGAACGCGATAAACGCCGCGTCGGGGTTTTTCAAATCCGGCCTGCCGCTATCGACCCAGAAGCCGCGCCACTGCTGTTCCAGCTCGTAGACATCCCAGCCGGGCGCCACGATGCGCGCCTCGTGATAGGTCTCGACATCCAGGCCGGGAAATGCCGTGTTGTCTGTCGCCCCCTGCCCTGCCCTCTCCTGCGGCATGGTCTCCCGGTTGATAAACGTCACCTTCTCCCCCTCCATCTGGACGCGATAGTCCGGCAGATGGTCCCCCTGCGCCAGTGAACGCAACAGCCTGCGAAATTCTTTCATGGTGGAAGTGGAGCCGGATTTGTTCCGCAGAACCTCCAGCGAAATTTCCCACCGCTCCTTCCTGCCGCAGTGCTTGCGGGCGATTTCATAGACGCGCTTTTCAAGGGGCTTGCGCAGCCGGAAATAATCCCGGTGCAGCGTCAGCACTTCCTTGGCCTGGATGGAGCGAAACACCCAGTCAGACAGCTTAACGCCAAATTCCAGAATGCGGCCCGTTCGCTCCGAACGGCGCAGGGTGTAGCTTTCAATCAGGCCGAAGCCCTCATGCGTTTCCATGTCACCGGTGCGCACGTTGGTGCGGATGCGCGTCCCATCCAGCCGCGCCAATGCCTCTTTCAGGGCTTCGTAGTCCTTGCCGCCGGTGGTGCGGTTGATGAAGATCAGCAGGTCTTTGGCGTTAATCCTGACATAGGGCGACGGCGAGTGCCCCTCGTTCATCTTGGCGATCATCTGCGAGATGCAGTAGATCAGAATATCCTTGTCGTAAATCGTCGCCAGTCCCTGGACGCTGGGCACCACCTCCAGCCATTTATCGCCTTGCTCATAGCGCCGCACTCTGGTATCGGGTTTCTTGGACAGCGCATAAAACGGGTGCTCCATCGTCGCCATATCGTCTTTCAAAACGGCATCGGCCACATCGCAGACGAATAGATCATGCTGCGGATGACGG
>JAIOHO010000403.1 GCA_019912905.1 Anaerolineae bacterium | reverse complement strand
GCCACTGCCGGTTGGGTGGCCGAGTTCCAGTCTCATTATCTGGCCTGAGTCTGGACCGAAATGCAGGCGATGCCGCCATTTTTACACACTTGATCTTATCTTATTGTATGATGAGGGGCATAAGTACCCAAAAAAGGGCCGATCAGCCTGAATTTATCGAGCGGTGTGACCGCATGGATCAATGATTGGAACAGGCGGATTCATGTCCGCTTCAATTATCCGAAAAAGGACAAGCAGTTGTAAGCACTATGAGCGAAACCCGTACTTGTCCCTTTTGTCAGCATGAAAATCCTGGCGATGCCTACTATTGTGAGCAGTGTGGCAAAGCCTTCAACAGCGACACGACCATCTGGAAGACGGTGGACGAGCTACGCCATGTGCAGCAGCCTGCCATGCGCGCCTCCGAATTCAGGCACAATACCCTCTACCTCTATATTGCGGGGTCTTCGAACCAAGCCCCCATTCAGTATCATGGGCAGGAAGCGGTCATCCTGGGTCGTCAGACAGAGGATACACCGCCGGTCAACCGGCTGATCGATCTGAGCGATTATCATGCCTTTTCGCTGGGTGTTTCGCGCCAGCACGCGAAGATCAGCCATGCCGCGGCGGGCTACACGATCGAAGACCTCGGCAGTTCCAACGGCACGCTGCTCAATGGAAATCGCCTGCTGCCGGGCCAGGCCTACCCTTTGCGCGCCGGCGATCAGGTGCAGTTGGGCGAACTGCTGATGTTCGTCTATTTTGTCTGAGCGCCTCCTTCGATTTGCGGATTACGCCGGGCTTGTTCCAGCTTCTTCCGCAGCAGTTTCCTGGTGTCGGGTTATTTTGCTGCGGATTCGCGGACAAATACCCGACATTTTGATCTGCGCCTCATCTGATTCTCAGAAAAAGGCTTTATGATCGGCGCATTCGATAAGCTAAAGCAAAACTATACCCTATCGAATGACGGAAACACCGGTTCCAAACACAGACAGGTGGCCGTTCCGCCTCGGGCACATCCGCTTCCTCTGGCAGCGTGTGTTTCTGTTTGCTGCGGGAGTTCTGGCAGCGCTTGCCGCTCTGCTGCTGGTGAGCCTGCTGACTCCCACACCTCCACAAATCACCACCCGCGACGTAGAAAATGCGATTGCTCAGGCGATGGCCTCGGCCACGCCCCGACCGGCGATCTCGGCCCAGGTTTACGAGGCGATCCGGCCCTCCCTGGTGCTGATCGAGACCGACCCCTCTGCGGGCGAGGGAGCCGTTCGCTATAATCCCCGCATCCCCATTGGCGGCAGCCTGCGGCCTGTTCAGGGGGACGGCGTCGGCACGGGCGTGATTGTCAACGACGCCGGTAACATCCTCACCAGCCTGCATGTCGTCGCGTCGGCACGCGATATTCGGGTGACCTTTGCCGACGGTACGCTCGCCACCGCCGAGATTATCGGCACCTTGTCGGACAATGACATCGCCGTGCTGCAAGCCAGCCCGCTGCCGGAGGAATTTGTCCCGGCGACTCTGGGCAACCCGAATGCGATGCGGGTGGGGGATGAAGCCTATGTCGTCGGCCATCCCTTCGGCTTATACGGCTCGATGAGTGCGGGCGTCATCTCTGGGTTTGACCGCACCTATCAGCCTCCCGCCAGCATCGAACCCATGCAGGACCTCATCCAGATCGACGCCGCGACCAATCCGGGTGCATCCGGGGGGCCGCTCCTGAATCGTTATGGTCAGGTCGTCGGCATCGTCACCATGCTGCTAAACCCAACCGGACAGGACGTGTTTATCGGCATTGGCTTTGCTGTGCCGATCACGACCGCAGGCGGCGCTGCGGGGCTGCCGCCGCGCTAACCGGAGATTGTGGAAAATCGACCGACGAAAAGGGGAGCGCCGATGAGTCAAAACGAACACAGCACGCCGCTGGAGCAGGTGATCTACGAGGTCAAAAAAGTAATTGTCGGCCAGGATCATCTGCTGGAACGGCTGGTGATCGCGCTGCTGGCGCGGGGCCACATCCTGGTCGAGGGGGTGCCCGGCCTGGCAAAAACGATGGCGATCAAGACTCTGGCCGGGGCGATTGGCGGCGAATTCAAGCGCATTCAGTTTACGCCGGACCTGGTCCCTGCCGATCTGGTCGGCACCCGCATCTACAATCAGAAAACGGGCGAATTCAACACTTCGCTTGGCCCGGTCTTTACCAACCTGCTGCTGGCCGACGAAATCAACCGCGCGCCCGCCAAAGTCCAGAGCGCGCTGCTCGAAGTCATGCAGGAACGGCAGGTCACGATCGGGCGGGAAACCTTCAAAGTCCCCAATCCATTTCTCGTGCTGGCGACTCAGAACCCGATCGAAGCCGAAGGCACCTATCCCTTGCCCGAAGCCCAGGTGGACCGCTTTATGCTCAAAGTCGTGGTCGGCTATCCCACCACCACCGAAGAATTTGTCATCGTCGAGCGTATGACCGGCGTGCTGCAAGCGGTGCAGCGGGTGCTCACGACCGAGCAGTTGGTGGACCAGCAAAACAAAGCCGACCGGGTGTACGTGGACCCGGCGCTGATGGAGTACGCGGTGCGTCTGGTCACGGCGACCCGCAGACCGCAGGATCATGGCCTGAAGGAGCTGGCGCATTACATCATGTTCGGTGC
>JAIOHO010000402.1 GCA_019912905.1 Anaerolineae bacterium | reverse complement strand
CTGACCCTGATCGAGAAACGCATCGTCGATCATCCCATTGGCTGGCTGCTGACGGTCTTCGGGCAGACGTCTCTGTTCTTTTACGTCGCGCATATCCTGGTCTATCACCATATCGTCAGCCGCCTGGGGTTAGACTCCTGTCTGCCGATTGGTATCATCCGTGAGTATGCCGTGTTTGCCCTGGGGGTCGGGATCATGGTGCCGCTGTGCGCCGTCTACCGGGTGCTGCGCAGCCGCTACAGCATCCTGGCCTATCTATAGATAGCCGCGCACGATGTCGATCAACTGGCGGGCACGATGGCGCATGGTGTGCTCGCCGAGGACGCGGGCGCGGGCAGCCTCGCCCATCCTGCGCCGCTCCGCCTCGTGACCGAGCAGGTGGCAGTAGCGGTCGATTGCTTCCTCCGTGCTGTTCACCACGATGATTTCTTTCTCCGGCTCGAACCATAGGTCCAGGCCCTCATACGGGTTGGCGACGATACACGCGCCCATACTGCTCAGTTCAAAGGGGCGTGAGGACGACGAACCGTAAACGCTGGCGTGCGCCCGGCGGGTGATGCACAGGTTGATCTTGCTGCGGCAGGCATATTCGCGCAGTTTGCTGAAGCTGAGGTAGGGCAGCTTTTCGGCCCGGCCCAGATCGCCCAGCTTGGTGCCGCGCACGGCAAAACGCGCGTCGGGCAGCGCCTGGGAAGGCTGCGTGATCAGGGCATCGATCCAGTTGGAGCGGTATTCACGCCCATGCCCATAGAACAGCACGTCGAGGTCCTGGGCGGGCACGTCGATGGGGCTGAAGACATCGGGATCGACGCCGTAAAAAATCGTATGCACGTCGCGCGCGCCGAGTTCCCTGAGGTACTGCTCTCCGCCCAGGCTGTTGCTGATGAAGCCGGTATATTCCGCCGGATTCGCGCCCTGGTAGATGCGAAAGCCAGTGGCGAAGCCGCGCATATTGGGCAGGCTGGCAGGCACGTCGCCGTCGTAATAGATGACCGGCTTGTGATGTTTGTCGATGATGGCCTGAGGCACGCCGACCAGATGATTGAGCGGCACGGTCAGGAAGATCACCGCGTCGATGTCGGGCTGCTGCGTCAGGATGCGGTCGAGATGGCGCTGCCACAGCGGGGCGACGGTGGTCTGCGCGAACTGGCGCACCAGGCGATCTGAGGCGGATTCGGCATTCTGCGCCGGGACGTCATCAGTCTGCGCTTCGTCCAACTGCACCGGTGGGGTTTCCCCGGCGATTTTGCGGTACAGATCGCGCGCGGTTTTGAAGGCATCGCCCTGCCATTGGGCTGGATTCGGTTCGGCCCGCCACCACAGCGACTCGATGGCGGGTCCCTGGTAAGGCGTGGCGATGACCTCGGCTCCCACTTCGTACAGGGCTTTGAGCAGTTGCCACCAGGCCGGGGTCGCGCTGAAGGGCTGCGTCAGGTCCAGTGACGCGCAGACGATGAGAAGTTTCATTCGCGCGCTGCGCCCGGACCTGTTCCGCGGATTTCGACGCTTTTTGCAGCCAGGATACGAATTTTCTTGCGTCCCGGCGGTTGGGCTTCATAGAGTACGACGGTCTCATCGGCCAGGCGCTGAAGAGATTCTTCGCTGCCGAGTCCGATCTCCTGCATGAGCGCGATACAGTCTTCGCGGGAGGCGGTCGTCAGCGTCGCGTTTTCCCAGGTTGGGCACAGGTCGAGATACACCACCGTTCCGAACATGCACTCGTACAGCAGGTCCACGCGGGTGGTCGAATATTCGCAGACCCGCAGCGTCAGGGCGCTGTGATTGAGCGAATAGCTGTAAACCAGATAGCGGTAGGGGCGGGCGGAGTCGAACTGAAAGACGTCCGCCATCCCGTGTTCGGCCTTCAGTGTGGGCATGTTAGGCTCCCTCGAACAGCCGCAGCAGCTTGAGCGCGACCTGGAGGTTCACGCGGGTGCTGGGGTCGGATAAATCGTAGGCGCAGATCTCCTTGATGCGCTCCAGCCGGTAGTTGAGGGTGCTGCGGTGAATCATCAGCGTTTCGGCGGTCTGGACGCCGTTGCCGCCTTCGTCCAGATAGGCTTCCAGCGTGTGGAACAGATCGGCCTGATGCTCGTCCAGCAGTTTGCGCAGCCCCGGCACGTAGGGGTTGCTGCGCAGGCTTTCCGGCCCGGCGTGATACAGCGTGTGCAGGTAGCCGAGATCGACAAAGGCGATGGTCTTATCCGGCATCTGCATGCGCCGGGCGATTTGCAGGGCTTCGCCGCACTGTTCATAGGCCAGCGGCACGCGCTCCGCGTTTGACTGCGGGGCGCTGAGGCTGATGCGCAGGCCGCCGCCGTTGGCCTGCTCGTGAATCTGAGCGGTAATCGCGTCCAGATCGGCCTCAGACTGCACCAGCATGACCACCTGCCCGGCGAACTGCCCGGCGACCAGCGGCCATTGATGCAGCCCGGCCAGGCGGTGGATGCGGCGGTAGATTTGCGGCAGCTTCTGGCGGTCGTCGCTTTCCACGACCAGCACATTGAACGGCGCGTTGAGGTCGATCCCGAAGCGCAGCGCCTGATCGGTCAGCACCGCCCCGCGCCCATTGCCGCCTTCGATCAATTGGGCCAGGAAACTGCCTTTCAGCGACGCTTCGGCACTCTGCACGGCTTCCTGATGCAGCAGCATCAGTGCGGCGATGGTCGAGGCGCTTTCGATCGCCATGTGGTCGAGGTCGTTCAGCGGGCGATCGTCGGCGATGATCCACACGTAGCCGTAAATATCGCCGTGAACGACCACCGGCGCGAGGATGCGCTCCATCTCTAGCCCGACATCGGGCATAGCCGGGATAAAGACCGGGCGCAGCGTGCGGCGGATTTCACCGAGCACGCCGCGATCTTCCAGGGCATGCACCAGCCGGGGATCGGTGCGCCCTTCGCTGAGCGTGTAGCGCCGGGCTTCGTCAAATGCGGTGATGTTGGCGCTCGCCAGGGCCTCGAAGCGTTCGTTTTCGATGCTGATGGATTGTTCGATGAGGTCGGCCAGCGTGTTTGCCAGTTGTTTGAGGTCGCCGCCATCTAGCACCAGCTGCGTCAGAACGCGGTGGATGGTCAGCGCGCGCGTGACCATCGCCATATTTTCCTGGGCGATGCGCTCGTTGGCGCTGCGGGCGATGTCGATGAAGCGCGAACTGAACGGAATCTCGATCAGGGGAAAGTGATTGTAATTGGCAACTTCGAGCAGGTGGGTGGGGGCATGATCGACCGTGTTGCCGACCGCCATCGCCATCGCCGCCACGCCTTTATCGACCAGCGCCTGGATGTAAGCGCGCTGCCCGGTCTGATCGGGCGGCAGGTTGATGTAGGTCGTCAGCACCAGTTCGCCGCCGTTCAGCCAGCGTGCGGCATCGGGAACGCCGACGACGTGCACCCAGCTGACAATATGATCCAGGCCGTCGGTCCCGGCGACCACCTGTGACCCGGCGAAGGCCGGAAGTTGAAGCGCATCTGCAACTGTGAGCATGAAACCCGTTAGTTTGATGTGAAGGTCGCACCGCTGTGCGCCCTTACATACCGAACATTTGGCCTTTTATTCTATCACGTTGCCGATGGGGATCATAGTCGGGTCTAGCGATGCATCGTCATCAGCGGCTGTGCATCCACGGCGCTGCTTAACCAATCCTGGAGAATATCGACCATCTCCGCATGAAAGGTCCACAACCCTTCGAACTGGCGGGCAGCATCCTGGTCATGGATGTGGCTGCGTTCGGCGGAACACAGGGCGCTGTTGAACAGGGGTCCGGCGGAAATGACGAACCATTCATTGCTCAGCGCATCCGTCACCATGAGCGGCACATAGATCACGCCGTCGATCGGCGGCAGATCGACATCCGGCACGCCAAAAATATAGACCGATTCGGCGAAGGCGGCGATTTCGCGGTAGCGCTGCATTTGCGGCAGCACTTTGCTGAAGCGTTGAAAGCCGGAAAAGATGCGGTTACGCGCGCGATTGAGCCGGGTCGCATCTTCGATGGTGTAGCTGATATGGGTCATCGTGGGGCGGTCACGCAGCGTCACCGGCTCATTCTGAATGCGTTGTAACATACGGTAGATCGAAAATGTCGAGTCAATGGTTACAGACATTGTTTCCTCTCCAGGTGGGTGTTATCACTTCTACAATAAAGGAAAATTTCGAATCCTTACTGAGAGGGTAATGAATTGTTTCTAAAATTACGATGAAAAATATAAAGAGCGGGCGGGAAGAATCAAAAAGGGCGCAGCGGGTGCGCCCTTCGATGGATGCGGTCTGGGAAGCGGTGACTAGTCCACGCCGCGCATGCGCGGGTCGAGTGCGTCACGCAGGCCATCGCCCAGGAAGTTAAAGGCGAACATGACCGAGAACAGGGCCAGCGCCGGGAACAGCGCCTGATGCGGATAGCTGCCGATGCTGCGCGAGCCTTCGGCGATCATCATGCCCCAGCTTGGCGTGGGCGGGTTGACGCCCAGGCCGATGAAGCTGAGGAAGGCCTCGGTGGAAATGTAGGAGGGGATCGTCAGCGTTTCGGAAACAATGATCGGCCCCAGGATATTCGGCAGCACGTGGCTCCAGACGATGCGCCGGTTTTTGCCGCCGAGCGCCCGCGCCGCTTCGATATATTCTTTCTCGCGGACGGAAAGCACCTGGCCGCGCGCCAGCCGAGCCATACCCATCCAGGAGGTCAGGCCGATGCCGATGAAGATAAACAGCATGCCGCCGGACCCCGCATCAAGGCTGCCTAAAGCTGCGGCCAGCGAACCCGGTGGCGGGTTAGAGAAGCTGGTGCGGAAGAAGGTCATCAACAGGATGACAAACAGCAGTGTTGGGAAGGCGTACATCAGATCGACGATGCGCATCAGCGCGTTATCAACTCGTCCGCCGACGTAACCGGCCAACAGGCCGACTCCCAGGCCGACGATCAGCGCGGTCATGGGGCCGATAAAAGCCACGGCCAGCGATACGCGTGCGCCATAAATCACCCGACTGAGCAGATCGCGCCCCAGATTATCCGCGCCAAGAGGATAATTGGTGCTGACGGTCACATAGCCGCCGTCATCTTTGGCGATCATCTGCGGAAACAGGTCGATCACCCAGCGCGGAGCAGCATTGTTGTCGGCCAGCACCTGGATGTCAAAAGGTTTGGGAGCCAAAGACGAGGCCATAATTGCGATGATGATCCATGCCAGGATGACCGCCAGGCCGAGAATCGCCGGTTTGTTACGCCGCAGCCGCTTCCACGCATCCTGCCACAGACTCTCGCCCTTGACATACTGGTTCAGGCTGGCGACCTCAGCCCGCGGTGTGGTATTGGTTTGTGGTTGTTCTACGACAGCCATACAGGTTATTCCTTCAAACTAATCGAAGCGGATGCGCGGGTCTAACCAGGCGTACATCACATCGACCATCAGATTCGCCAGGATGAGAATAAAGGCGTACAGGAGCAGCGTGCCCATAATCACTGGATAATCGCGCCCGGTGACGCTGGTCACGAAGAATTTACCCAGGCCAGGAATGCCAAAAATCGTCTCGACCACAAAAGTACCTGTGACCAGAGCCGCGAACAGCGGTCCGAGTACCGTCACGACGGGGATCATACTGTTTTTGAGCGCGTGCATGATGACCACCCGGCGTTCGGCCAGGCCCTTGGCGCGTGCGGTGCGGATGTAATCTTCAAACAGCACTTGCAGCAGGCTGGCGCGGGTCAGGCGGGCGATGAGCGCAGAACTGGCAAAGCCGAGCGCAAAGGCCGGCAGAATCATCTGGTTGGGCGCGCCCCAGCCGGATACCGGTACGACCTTGAACTGTACGGCAAAAATATATTGCAGCACAGGCGCGGTGATAATCACGGGCACCGAGACGCCCAGCACAGCCACGCCCATCCCCATATAATCGTAAACGGTGTTGCGTTTGAGCGCCGAGATAATCCCGAGCGGGATGCCAATCGCCAGTGCGATGGCGACCGCGAACGCGCCAAGCTGGAACGAAATCGGCAGGTTATCCCGGAAAATGTCGTTGACGGACCGGCTGCGCGATTTGTAGGTCGGGCCGAAGTTGACCCAGCGAATAGTGGCTTGATCGCCGAACATCGCGGGCAGCGGGATTGTCACCAGATAATCGAAGGCTGCCGACGGTGGTTGTTTGCCATAGGTAATGCGCGGCACGAGAATGTCGCTCATGTAACTCAGGTACTGCTCTGGGACCGATGCGTTGAGGTTGTATTTCTCGGCGAGGATTTCTTTGGTCTTTTCAGGCAGCGGTTTTTCCTGGTCGAACGGACCGCCAGGTACTGCATGCATCAGGGTAAAGACGATGATCGAAAGTGCGAGTAAGACCAGGAACATCCATAATATGCGTCGGATCACAAACGCTGCCATCCAAGATCCTTTCCTTTGCGACTGGCTGGGGTGAAACAGGGGGTAGAGGCTGTTCGCCCCTACCCCCTGTACCGTTCATGAAACGAATTACTGGGTGATGTTCCAGTTTTCGTAGGCTTCGCGATTGACGACCGAGTAGGTCCGTTCAATGTACGGCTTGGTCATCTGAACCGCTGTGTACCAGTAGATCGGGATCATGCCGACCTGATCGACACTCAGGATTTCTTCGGCCTGCGCGTACAGGGCGCGGCGTTCCTCGGTGTCGGTCGCCAGACGCGCTTCATCGACGAGCGCATCGAAGTCGGCGTTGACGAAGTTGGGGTCGTTCTGCTGCGAATCCGAGCGGAACACCCCACGCAGGAAGTTGTCGGCATCCGGGTAGTCCTGGCACCAGCCGCTGCGATAAAGCTGCGGGGCGTCTTCACTCAGGCTGCTGAAGTAGGTCGAGGGATCACGCGGGTCGAGCTGGACGGTGATGCCCAGTTCGGTCGACCACATCTGCTGGATGGCCTGCATGATGGCGGCGTGACCGGAGGAGTCGTTGTAGGCCAGGGTGATGGTCGGGATGTCGGCTGCCGACGCGACGCCCAGTTCATCCAGCGCCAGCGTCAGTTCTTCCTGAGCCTTCGCCACGTCGAATTTCGCACCCAGGTCGGGGTTGGTTTCCAGCGTCGGGGCGGCGTTCAGGCCCGGGCGGGAGAACCACTGCGCCGGGATCTGGCCGCCTTTGGTGACGTTGTCCACGATCGACTGGCGATCCACAGCATAGGACAGCGCGCGGCGCAGATGCACCGATTCGCCCACAACCGGCTTTTCCGCGTTGATGCCGATGTAGTACGTGCAGGGGTTGGTGCCGATCGACAGTTCCTGGCTCAGAACTGCATCTGATTTGATGCGATCCAGTTCTTCGATGGGAGGATTGATGGCATCCAGCGTGTCCGCCTGATACTCGGCAAACTGGGTCTGCGGGTCAAGGAAATGGAAGACCACTTCGTCCGCCTGAGCCTGGGGCACATAGTCGGTTCCGGGCCAGAAGGGGTTCTTGACGACGGTGATGCTCTCGTCATGAGACCAATCCTTGAGTACGAAGGGGCCGTAGCTCGGCATGCAGTCGGCTTCGGTCCAGCTGTCGCCGCATTCTTCGATGGCCCACTGCGGGACGGGGTTGACCATCCACAGACCGTAGATATTGGTGGCGAAACCCACTGCTTCCGGTGCGGTGATTTCGAAGGTATAGTCATCGACCGCTTTCACGGCCAGATCATCCACCGAAGCCTCGCCCGCCATGACTGCTGTGCCGTTCACGACGAATTCAGCCGGAACATAGGCATAGGTTGAGGCGGTCGCGGGGTCGAGGACGCGCTTCCACGAATACACGACGTCATTGGCGGTCACGTAGCGCGGGTTGCCGGCTTCGTCCATCACCTGCTCGACGGTATCCGTATCGGCGTTGTATTTCGCCCAGGGGATGTCGTGGATCATATTGAAGGTCCAGGTGAGGCCATCTTCCGACTGAGACCAATCGGTGGCGAGACCGGGAACGACGTCGCCGGTTTCTTCATCCTGAGTGGTCAGGCCGATGTACATGGTGCGGATGATGTTGTTGCCCTGGCTGGCTTCGTTCAGGTTCGGGTCGATCGACTCGGGGTCGCCGCCGACCATGCCCACACCTGTGTGAATGACTTTCATTTCCTGCGCGCTGACGCCCACGATCAGGGTCAGCGTCATGGCGAGAACCATGACTAGGCCAAGATACTTGCCTTTGTTCATAAAACTAACCTCCTAGAATTGTCCACAGCTTTATCTAATGCGCCTTTGTTGACTCTATGCGCTAACAAAGGTACTCCAATGATACCTGTTGCGTTCGAAATTTGCAGGGTCATTGTGACAAACTGCCGTAAAAAGTGTTACAGCGGATGGATTGGCGGAATCGCCCGCTGGAAACCACAGGGCGGATTTCGGAGGGCGGACGCAGCAGATCGAAGCGGTCCCCGGTGCGGACCTCGTTCACTTCAGATGGTACCGGGTTCCCGCAGCGCCCGAAACTTGCTCGATCAGCCGCCCTGGAGCAGCGTCTGCATCGCCACCGGCGTATTGGTGGTGAACTGATCGACCCCGGCGGCCAGCAGGCGCGGCGCATTGGCTTCGGCGACCGGGTTTCCGACATCGAGCGTCCAGGCGTCACACTTGATGCCGACCGCGTGCAGCGCCTCAGCCCAGTTGAACCCGGCTTCCAGCGATTCGATCAGGAAGCGGTGGTCGATGTAAAACGTGCTGATGCCGGGGACGAGGCCGACGAACATGCCGCAGCGATCCGCCAGGTAATCCGCTGTGCTCCAGATGCGCTCCGTCGCCAGGGGGTGATCGTCGTAGAAACCATACGCGCCTAAGTGTTTGGGATACGCTGCCGGATTGCGCGGGTGCGCGGGGTTGTGGCGGTCGATGTAAAAATGAATATCGAAGCCCAGGTCCAGCCAGGGAGCCAGCCTGCGCAGGCGTCGAAGCTGCCAGTCGGCCCCGGTGCTGACGATGACTCGATCGCCGAGGGGTTCGAGCAGCCGGATCAGCCGCAGCAGCGGTTCCTCGTCGGGGAACGGAATCATGTTCTTGAAGTCAAGCTGCAAGCGCGTCGCCGTCGGATATTCCAGAAACAGGGCGACGACCTGACTCAGCACCGGCACGTGAAACGGCGTGACTGTGCCTTTGACCTTGCAGTACAGCGCCTGAGCTGCCTCCGGGGTGCAGTCTGCCACCGGGCCGCTGCCGGTCGTCTCCGATTCCAGCACCGGATCGTGGACCAACAGGTAATCGTCGCGGGCCAGCGCGGTAATATCCAGTTCGATGAAACTCGCCCCATGTTCCAGCGAGGCGCGGACGCCTTCCAGCGAGTTGGGCGGGAAGCCGGACCCGTCGAACGCCGCCATGTGATGCACGACCAGTGGAGGGCGGAGCGGTAAGTTCATGAGAAACCTCGATTCGCACAGGGCGAGCCAGCAAAAACCGTTGGCAGAAGTCTACCGAAACCTGTTCAGCCTGTCGATGATTTCTGGCCGGAGCAGGTCAGCGTGATCCTACAGACCGGTCGCTGGCGTTGGTCAGCATAAGCGGTGCGAGCGGCGATGGCCTGGGTTGGTCTGTTGAAAGAACAGCCTTCTCCCTTAATAATCATTCTTGGTAACTCACACACCAACCGCCCTCCAGACAAAGGCTCTGTTCAAATATGACCATGGACACGCAACCGCCTGTCGCGAACCGTGACCCGTATGGCGCGCTGCGCTTTCGAGATTTTCGACTGCTGATCGGCGGGCGCTTCATCGCCCAGATCGGTGAGATGATGGTGAGCGTCGCCGTCGGCTGGGAACTGTACGAACGAACCAGCAATCCCCTGGCGCTGGGGATGGTCGGGCTGGTCCAGGTGATCCCGGTGCTGCTGCTGTCGCTGCCCGGCGGCTACGTGGCGGACCGCTACGACCGCAAATGGGTCACGCTGATTTCCCAGGTTGTGCTGATCGGCGGTTCGCTGCTGCTGGCGGTCCTGTCGCTCACCCAGGGGGCGCTGCCGCTGCTGTATCTCACGCTGGCGATCATCGGCGCGGCACGAGCTTTCAACAATCCGGCGGAAGGGGCGCTTACCCCACAGATGGTTCCGCCGGAGCATTATTACAACGCAGCGGCCTGGGGGTCAAGTGTCTGGCAGCTTTCGGCCATCCTCGGCCCGGCAGTGGGCGGCCTGCTGATCGCCGCCACGCACAGCGCCGCCGCTGTCTACCTGGTCAATGCGGGGGCCGGGGCGGTGCTGGTCGTCGCCCTGCTGCTCATCCGCAGCCGCCAGACTGGATTCGCTGCCCCGGATGAACCCCCGCTCCAGGCCTTACGCGGCGGGGTGCGCTTCCTGCGCGGTGCGCCCATCATTCTGGCGTCGATCACGCTGGATATGTTCGCCGTGCTGTTCGGCGGCGCGACGTTTCTGCTGCCGGTGTTCGCGCGCGACATCCTGCTGACCGATGCGACCGGCCTGGGCATTCTGCGGGCCGCGCCGTCCATTGGGGCGATGCTCATGGCGGTGTTTTTGGCGCGTCGTCCGCCCTTTGACCACGCGGGCCGCATGCTGCTGCTGGCCGTGGCCGGTTTCGGAATCGCCACCATCATCTTTGGCCTCTCGACCTCGTTCTGGCTGTCGCTGGCGATGCTGGCGATGCTCGGCGCGCTGGATAACATCAGCGTCGTCATTCGCCATACGCTGGTGATGACCTATACGCCGGATGCCATGCGCGGGCGCGTCGAAGCGGTGAACAGCGTCTTTATCGGTACCTCCAATGAAATGGGCGGATTCGAATCGGGTGTGGCGGCGTCGCTGCTGGGGCCGGTGGGGGCCGTCGCCTTTGGCGGACTCGGCACGCTGGTGGTCGTCTCCCTGATCGCCTGGCGATCCCCGCAGTTGCGCAGCCTGCGGCGCATCGGTGATGATCCCATGACGCCGGAACCGAGCGCCTCGCTGCACGAGATCCCGCTCAGTCCTCCTCAGGGCGCGGATTAGAAACGCTTCCGCTCGTGGTCCAGCGCCGTTCGGTTCGCTGACTTATTAAGCTCCTAACTTGATTGAAGCATTCAATTGGCCTATTATAGATACACTCTACGATAATTAGTAAGGTGTCTAATTTACTATGCCCAATGCGGAGTGGCCTTCTTATAAAGCGGCTTTGCATGAAGTCGCTCTTAGACGAATGAGAGGAATGCTATTTCCTGTAAATCCAATGCAGTCACATCGCCCTGATATGGCCCTTGATTCGGCAACTCAAGCAAAGATAGTCATGGCTTGTAATCTTATGATGGCTATTGGTAGAGGCCCTGGCGATATGCCTGTAGATCAGCGTATCGAATACCGTTTTCTTCCTCCACAGTCGATAGGGTTTTTAACTGAAAAACTTAAAGTTGCTGCCACAAGAGAGTTTGCTCCATTTGCCGCTGACTATGCTTCGATATTCCAGGGTGGGAAGTGGTTGTCTGGTTCCAAAAAAGCTGGTCGATTTTACAGTCATCTCATCCACATTTTTGTTATTGAAGCACAGCTTGTATTAACGCAGCAATATTATTATGGACTTGAGCTAGATCAGGATCGCTTACCTATATCAGCTCTAATTTCCCATTTTTCCGAAGAAGAAATTCAAGGAATGCGTTTAGGGCAACTTTCAAAACTTGATATCACTGATTTGCATGGTCGGATATTTTTTGAGTACCTCCTAGTAATGATAAGAGCGCAGTGGGATAAACTTATTCGTCTGTTGTGCATGGCCTTTGAAATTAAGGACAATTGGAGCAGTATTGATGATGGGATTGAGTCACTGAAAAAACCATTGCAGACACTCAAGGATACCGAACGTTGGCATCTGGATGCTCTGATACACGTTGCAGAGTTTCGCCTCAATGCCGAACAAGGGTGGTTGCGGCCATTTCGAGATAGTTTGCTGCACAAAACGGGCCTACATTCTGAGGGGATCATAGCGCAGTCAAAATCACTTGAAACGACTGCCCAATTGTGGAAGAAAGCTAAAGACGAACACAATTGGTGGCGTGAAGCAGTGATGACAGCGATCATAGTATTCGCACTGATTGCCAATGCTTGACGCGAAGCTATGAACTCGCACCTCAGATTTGTCGATTCTGTGCAAGAAGGTTCTGGAGTCGGCGCGGAAAACCAAAGATGTGTAATCTAACAGCACTGTTTTGCGTTATTGACAAACTGACTCCAGAAGAGAAGCATCAAATCATAACTTACCTTCTGGGCCAGCAAGTGGATCATCTGACACCACCACATCAGCGCATTTTTGATTTACACGCCGAAGTCATTAAGATTAGCGGCGATTTTGACGACGAACTGCCCGACTCGTTCTGGCTGGGCAAAAGATGATACTTTCGCCTGCATTTGAAGTGTTGTAGGACTTTCCTCACTCCCATTCGATGGTGCCGGGCGGTTTGCTGGTGATGTCGTAGACCACGCGGTTGACGCCGCGCACCTCGTTGACGATGCGGTTGCTGGCGCGGGCCAGCAGGTCGTAATCCAGCCGTGACCAGTCCGCCGTCATAAAATCGTCGGTCGTGACCGAGCGCAGCGCAATCACCTCGTCGTAGGTGCGGTTGTCGCCCTGGACGCCGACGCTCTTGACCGGCAGCAGTACCGCAAACGATTGGGCCGTCCCCGCCCGCAGCAGATCGGCCTTTTCCAGTTCCTCGCGGAAAATGGCATCCGCCTCGCGCAGGGTTTCCAGCCGCTCCCAGGTCAGGTCGCCCAGGCAGCGCACGGCCAAACCGGGGCCGGGGAAGGGCTGCCGCCAGACGATCGAATCCGGCAGGCCGAGCGCCGTGCCCACGCGCCGCACCTCGTCCTTGAACAGGTCGCGCAGCGGCTCGATCAGCTCAAAATGCAGGTCCTCTGGCAGGCCGCCGACGTTGTGATGGCTCTTGATGGTCCGCGACGATTTGCTGCTGGCCGCGCTCTCGATCACGTCCGGGTAGATGGTGCCCTGCGCCAGAAAGCGCACCCCTTGTAACCGGCGGGCTTCGTCGGCGAACACGTCGATAAACAGCCCGCCGATGAGCTTGCGCTTCTGCTCCGGCTCGGTGATGCCTTGCAGCGCGCCGAGGAACTGCTCGGTGGCATCGACCGCCACGACATGAATTCCCTGCCCATCGCGGAACACGCGGATGACGTCTTTCGGTTCGTCTTTGCGCAGCAGGCCGGTGTTGACGAAGATGGCGGTCAACTGCGGACCGATGGCCTTTTGCAGCAGCGCCGCCGTCACCGCCGAATCGACCCCGCCGCTCAGTCCCAGGATGACCTGCTCGCCGCCCACCTGCGCTCGGATCGCTTGCTGGGCGTTCTCGATGAAAGCCTCAGCCGACCAGGACTCGCGGCACTGGCAGATGGCGAAAATGAAATTGCGCAGGAGATGAACACCCTGCGGCGTGTGCGCCACTTCCGGATGAAACTGCACGCCGTAAAGCTGGCGTTCGACGTGGCCGATGGCGGCGTAGGGCGAATTTTCGGACTGTGCCAGCGGCGTAAAATCTGCCGGGGGTTGTTCGATGCGGTCGCCGTGGGACATCCACACCCGGAGCGAAGGCGGCAGGCCATCCATGAGCGGGCTGTGCGGGGTGTGAGTAATGGTCGCCGGGCCATATTCCCGCGCGGCGCTGTCCGCCACCTTGCCGCCCAGGGCATAGGTCAGCGCCTGCATGCCGTAGCAGATGCCCAGGATCGGGATGTTGCGACGGAGCAGCGCCGGTTGAATCTGGGGTGCGCCGGGTTCGTAGATGCTGTTTGGCCCACCGGACAGGATGTAGCCTTTTGGCTCAAACTGGTCGATGGTCTCCTGCGGGGCATCGAAGGGATAGACGGCGGCGTAGACTCCCTGTTCGCGCACGCGCCGGGCGATCAGCTGGGTATACTGGGAGCCAAAATCGAGAATGGCGATTCCGCCGAAGCGAGGATGAGTCATGGGCGTCTCCATCACAGCCTGGACCCCCGCCCGCGCCAGGTCAGCGTCAGGTCATCGGCCCAGGGGTATTCCATTTCGGAAAGGGTCTTCTTCAGCACGTCGTCGCCCAGTAGTTGGCGCACGAGGTACAGCGCCATGTCGATGCCTGCCGAAACGCCGCCGGACGTCAGAATGTGGCCGTTATCCACGTAGCGCCGGTCGTCCATGACGATCGTGCGTTCATCCACCAGCGCGCGCAGCGTATCGAGGCTGTCGTGATGAGTCGTGGCGCTCACCCCGACCAGCAGCCCCGCTTGTGCCAGCACCAGCGCCCCGGTGCAGACCGAACACAGATATTCGACCCGGCTCGCCTGGGCGCGCAGCCAGTCCAGCACGTGCGCCTTTTTCAGCAGCGCGCGCGACCCGGCCCCACCGGGTATCAGCAGGATGTCGGCGGGCGGCATGGTGTACAGGCTGTAATTGGGGTGGATCACCAGCTTGCCACGGGTTTTGATGGGCGCGGCAGTTTCGGCGACGAGGTAGACGTTAAATGGTGTGGGGTCGTTTAATTCAGCGGTGACGTTGAACACTTCCAGTGGACCGGCGAAATCGAGCACTTCGACTTCGTCAAAGATCAGAATGGCGACATTGCGCGGTGCAGTCATCCAGCAGCCTTTCGATCGGTGATCGGGGGTGCGCTACTCGGCGATCTCGATACGGCCTTCATCCATGCTGGTGATGATGACCAGCGCTTCGATGGGGATATGGGTGTAACCGGCCTTGTGCATCAGCGCCCGTCCGCCTTCAAACTCCTTTTCGACCACCGCGCCGACGCCGACGAGATTGGCTTTGGCGCTCTTGACCATGCGCGCCAGCGCCAGCAGCGTCTGCCCGGAAGCCAGGAAGTCATCGATAATGAGGACGTTCTCGCCGCTGTGCAGGAATTCCGCCGATACCAGCAGCGACACATCGCCGCCTTTGGTGTGGCTGGGAGCCGTTTCGAGGAACACCGGCCCGGCCATGGTGATCGGTTTTTTCTTGCGGGCGTAGACGACGGGGACATTCAGCACCAGACCGGTCGTCAGCGCCGGGGCGATGCCGGAAATTTCCGCCGTGAGGATGCGATCGACCTTGACACCGCTGAACCGTTTCGCCAGTTCCTGCCCCATTTCGACCATCAGGCTCGGGTACAACTGGTGATTGAGCAGGCTGTCGATTTTGAGGATGCCGTTGCCGAGGTTTTCCCCTTCTTTCAGAATCATCTCTCTGAGACTCTGCATTTATGCTCCCCCTGGTTTAGCGGTTGAATTGGCCGGTGGCTGGCCGCCGCCTTCTTCTTCATAGACATCGGCGAACACCATCTCGAACGAACCGGGTTTGAAGCGCCGCAGTTCGTCGCCGGCTTCCTGACCGGGTTTCGAGCGCAGGGCGGCGTCCATCATCTCGCGGTCCTCAAAATAGACTTCGAGGATGCGGAACAGGTGCGTGTCCCCGACCGGACTGCCCAGGATGTCGATGACCTGGCGGCGGGTGATGTTGGGCATCCGCTCCACCAGCGCGAAAAAATCGTTGTAGGTATTCTCGAATTCGTCCTGATCATCGGGCGCAGCGAACAGGACCATGAACTTGACCATAAATTCGGACACGACAGGAACCCTTTCGAAGCTGACAGTCTATAGTCTCCAGTGCATCGTCTCTGACAATAAACCCTGGTACTGACGGTCAACCCGTCAGTCCTTAAAGTGTGTTAGCAAATTGCTTCTTTTGACCCTCATCCCCCGACCCCTTCTCCCTCAGGGCGAAGGGGGGAGCATAACAGTTCAGGAAGTTCCTCTCCAGTGCGAAGCCTCCCCGTGGGATGAGGGAGAGGGCCAAACGGCAGGGTTTCTGATTTTGCAGGCACGCTCTTAAAGCCAAAGACTGATGACTTTCGAATGATGACTGACGACTAAAAAAACACCGGGCCTGTTCAGCCCGGTTGCAATTATACGCTGTCTGTTGGTTTGCGCTACTTGCGTCTCAGCATCAGCCCGATGAGCACCCCGATGATGAGCGCAATCATTACCGACTGCCAGGGGTTCTTGACCACCACCTCGGTGGCATCCTCCCCCATCTGCTCCACGGTGTTGTTGTTCAGGTAGGTGGCCGTCTTTTCCAGGTGGGTGGCGATCTCGTCGGCTTTTTCGACCGCTTCCTTGTCGGCGTCTTTGTCACGCACCTCTTTACGGATGGCTTCGGCTGCCGTGTTCAATTTCTTGGCCGCTTCCTTGCGGATCTCGTCGGCTTTTTCCAGCGCTTCCCGGCGGACCTCGTTGACATCTACCTCAATCTTTTCAGAACCATTGGCTGTCGCCATGATCTACCCTCCAATACTTCCCTTACCCTGTATTATAAGCCAAATTTACCGGTTTGCGGAAGGACAAGTGGCCTATTGGGTGCATTTCAGATTGGGGGCAAGTAAGCGGCCATTTGCCATAAATCATGGAAGTCGTTGCCCAAGACAGCGGCGCGGATGACCAACATCCGGTTGGCGGTGTCACGCTTCCAGCGCATCCCGGTTCCGGTGAGTCGCTG
>JAIOHO010000401.1 GCA_019912905.1 Anaerolineae bacterium | reverse complement strand
CGAATACGCGCCGTGGCTTGTATGGTTCGGTCGCAGTGCTGGTAGGCGCGATTGTGCTTATTGTTTTCGCCATTGTGCCGAATTATGCCCGCCTGACCGGGCAGCCCGCCGACACCGCCCCCCAGACGATGGCAACCATTGACCCCACGATAATCGCCAACCTGACCGTCGTACCGAACATGCCGCCGCCAACCGGCGACGAGGCGCAGCAGCTTCACGACCTTCAGGTTCAGGTCGATGCCTGTGCCGATTACTCCGATGCGCGCCGTGAGCAAATGGCGCAGCACATTCGCTGGCTGCTGAATCCCCCCACTATCCCAGGGGACATCTTGCTGGCCGCCGGGAAGCACCCGCTGGCTCGACTCATCTTCGGTATGGCGGTGTATACATCCAGCGAGTGGCGGCTCAAAGATCGCCCGGCTGATTCATGCTTGATTGAAGTCGGACGGACGCTGAACGACATGCTGGTCACTGCCGGTGAAGAAGCCCTGACCATCTACGACGAATAACTGATCTCCCAGACGACGTTTTCCCTACGCTCTCATCTCCTCTGCCGATTTGGTGCTAAAATCCGCCGAGTTGGGTATATCGTGTGCCAATTACATTGCAACACACATTACGCACATGGATTGAACGAAAGGATTTGGAAGATGGTCAAGCGTCTTCTGTTCTGGCTGGTGCTCTTCAGTATCGCTGCCCCCTTACCCACACTCCTCGCCCAGGATAATTCCGTCATTTTGACCCTCGCTGTTCCGAGTTGGCGCGAGGATGTCTTCGGCGACCCGGAGTTATTCAGCGGCTTCCAGGCTGAACATCCCGGCGTCAAGGTTGTGCTTGTCCCTTCGGACAACAACACCTATTATCCCCCTGCCGCTTACGGCATCGAAGAGCATCTCGATGGCGCAGAAACCTACGCCAGCAGCGCGGACGTGCTGTATGTCTCAACAGAAAACCTCTCGCTGGAAGCCACTCGCGCTGGTTTCTTCCTCGATCTGACCCCATTAGCCGCCGGGGACCCTGACCTCAATCCGGAGGATTTTTTCCAGAGCGCCTACGACTCCTTTCGTTGGGAGCGCGGTTTGTGGGCGCTGCCAGTTTCGATGGATGTCCAGATTGTGATCTACGATCTGGAAGCGTTCGATGCCGCCGGGTTGGAATATCCGAATGAAAGCTGGACTCTGGACGACTATGCCAATGCCGACCGCCTGCTGACGGAACACAGCGAGGATGGTGAGGTAACCAGGCTGGGCCTGGCGTTGTTTGGTTCTGACCGCTACCTTCTGAGAAGCTTGCTCGATCATGGTTTCTACGACGCGACCACGGTTCCCGAGCAGCCAAAATTTACCGATGCCGATACCGAAGCCTTGCTCACCAATTTCATTCAATATCAGGAGGAAGAATTGCTCGGCGGTGCCAGCGTCGGATCAATCGACTCTAACGCAATTCCGCTGCAAATAGCCGGGATCTTCCAACTTAATCAGACCTTCAGGCCCGCCGGACAGGGGGAAAAAGATGCGGCGCTGCTGCCCGGTGGGACAGCAGGTCTGCGCGTGGAGGGGTTCGCGGTCAGCGGCGGGACTCGTCAGCCCGAACTGGCCTACGAACTGGTCAAATATCTTTCCGCCGAACCCAGGGCCGTGAATGCCTTTTTCGGGGCCAGCCCTGCCCGCCGCAGCATGGTCGGCGTCACATCGGAAAACGATGACCTGGTCATTCTCCGTCCGGAACTCTCGGCTGAACAGCAGACACTTATTGACCGCGCGCTGGAGAACGCGATTCCAGCTTCCGAAATGCGCTACACCGACTACATTGTTCAGGCGATCAATTCCGTGCGAAATGAAGACAAGGAGCTGGCCTCAGCCCTGACCGAGGCGGAAGTTCAGGCGGCGGAAAACCTTCAGATCGCCGCTGACCGGCGCGGTACGACCGTCATTGCAGTGCCGACACCTGTACCAACTCCTGTGCTGGCGGTTGGAGAAGTATCGCTGAATTTTGGTGTGACCATGTTTATCAACCCCCTGCCCAACCAGGATCGGTGGGATCAGGTCGTCGCAGACTTTACAGCGACGGACCCTGAGGTGCGCCAGATCGTCATCGAGACAAACATCTCGCCGACGTTTACCCAATTAACTGAGAGCCTCGACTGTTTCTACCTGCCGTTCAATAACACGAATGCGGATGACCTTGACACCGTGCTCAGCCTGGACCCCTTTCTGGATGCAGATTTTAACTTCGATGAAAGCGACGTGATCGGCAACATCATGATACAGGTCACGCGTGACAACCGCATCTGGGCCTATCCCCTCAGTATGCAGCCGGGCGTGCTGTGGTACCAAAGCCAGTTATTCCAGGATGCCGGTGTGCCCGCTCCAGAAAATGGCTGGACGACCGATTCGTTCGCGGATGCGCTGCGCCGCCTGAAAATTGACCCGGACAGCCCGGTGCCGTTCCAGCCGCGTGAATTCGGCGGAAACTACATCCTGATGCTGGCCGCGGCCTATGGGGGCCTGCCGATTGATTACCGCACCACGCCGATGACGATCAACTTCACCGACCCAGCTAATGTGGAAGCGCTGCGCCAGGTGCTTGACCTGGCGAAAGAGGGTTACATCCAGTACACCCAACTGGCGACATTTTCCGGCGGCGGCGGCGGTGGTGGGTCCGATATTCCTATATATAATGAGACCCTCAGCCCCTTCAGCTTCAGCAGTTTCCGGTTCCAGGGTGAGAATCAACCCGACAATCCATACCGCATCACCACCTATCCAGCAGGCAGTCAGTACACGCCAGTCACCTATACCATCGGCACTGCCTACATCAGTGCCACGACGCCCAGGCCAGAGGCGTGCTATCGCTGGATCAGTACCCTGGCACAATACCCGGACCTGTTCCTGGCGATGCCGGTGCGCCGGTCCCAGCTCGACAAGCCTGAAGTAAACTCCGCGCTGGGTACAGATCTTACAGATTTTTATGCGACTTATGAAGCGATGCTGAACGCACCCAACATCATCGAATTTCCATCCATCTTTGGCGGCGGCAACACCTCGGTCGGTGACTACATCACCCAGTTCTGGCTCAATCGCGCAATGGACCGCTATGTACTGGAAGACGGTGATCTGGATACCGAACTGGCGGATGCCGAAACGTTCGCCAGGGATTACCAGACCTGCATTGCCGATATTCCGCCGTTTGACCCGGCCAACTTCACCAATCAGCGTGAGCAGCTGCGTTATGTCCGCCAGTATCTCGAATGCGCGACGAGTGTGGACCCGTCGATGGCTTCCGTTCTGCCATCGCTGCCGGACGACGAATAAGCGCCTGGAATCCGGGCAGGGAATCGTGCTCTGCCCGGTTACAACCCTGTAATCACTGCGTAACCCGGATGCAACCTGCACGCCGGATACTCAAAACTGTGTGTCCAGCACAAGGGGAGTATTATGGAACGCAGATTCTTTTTCTTCCTGTTTGGAATGTTCCTCCTGATGGTCAGCCTGCCGCTGGCGGCTCAGGGGACCGCAATGACCATCTCATTGGCGGTTCCAGAATTTGTCAAAGATGCCTTCAGCCCGCAGCTGCTCGCCCAATTTGAGGCACAGCATCCGGGTGTGCGCGTCAACCTTATCAGCTCGACGCTGGCAGGCGCAGCGGCTTCAGCTTCCAGCAATATCGATGCCCATCTCGAAGATTTAGAGAAATACGTCACTTCGGCGGATGTACTGCTGGTGGATAACAACAACCTGTCTTTGGAAGGCACGCGTGCCGGTCTGTTTATGGACCTCAGCCCGCTGGCGAATGCCGACTCGACGTTGAATTCCGCCGATTTTCTGCCGCAGGCCTGGCAGTCGTTCCAATGGGATCGGGGAATCTGGGCGCTGCCCGTATCTGCCGATGTGGTCCTGCTGTTGTACAACCCCACCGCCTTTGACGAAGCGGGCCTCACCTATCCGAACGCGAGCTGGACATTGGATGACTTTGCTCATGCCGCCCGCGCTCTGACCAAAACTAATGCCGACGGCACCGTGGACTCCGGCTTCTTCGACTATGGCACCAGCGGGTATCTGCTGCGCAGTCTGGCCGGTCAGTCCCTGGTCAATGCGGATGGCGTCAGCAC
>JAIOHO010000400.1 GCA_019912905.1 Anaerolineae bacterium | reverse complement strand
GCCGAGTATGTCTTCGATTCCCAACTGTGCTTTGGTGACCATGTGTCCACCTGCCCATCGCCTGCGATGAATCCATTATACAATGCTAGAGCGCCCGCAGGACCCGCTCCGCCGCCGCCAGTGTCGCCGCCAGTTCCGCCGCGCCATGCGCGCTGCTGAGGAAGGCCGCCTCGAACTGGCTGGGCGCGAAATACACCCCCTGCTCCAGCATGGCATGGAAGAACCGCCCATAGCGGGCTGTATCGGCGTGCTGTTTGGCGTCGGCATAATTGCTAATGGCTGCGCCAGGCGTCTTCAGGAAGTAGAAGCCGAACATCGACCCGGCGTGCCCCACCTGAAGCGGAATCTCAGCCGCATCCGCCGCCGCCGCGAGTCCCTGGGCCAGCCGCGTCGTCTGCTGTTCAATGGTGTCGAACACGCCCGGCTGGATCAGTTCGGAAATCGTCACCAGCCCGGCGGTCATCGCCAGCGGATTGCCTGACAGCGTGCCCGCCTGATACATCGGACCGGCAGGCGCGACCGTCTGCATGATGGCCCGTTTGCCGGCATAAGCCCCCACCGGCAGCCCGCCGCCGATGACTTTGCCCAGGCAGGTCAGGTCGGGGTCCAGGTTCCAGCGCTGCTGTGCCCCACCCGGCGCGACCCGAAAACCGGTCATGACTTCATCGAGGATGAACACCGCCCCATTTGCGCGGCACATAGCCTGCAAGCCCTGCAAGTAACCGTCTTGCGGCAGGACGAAGCCCATGTTGGCGGCAATCGGCTCGACGATGACGCCCGCGATCTGGTCAGGATTGTGCTCGAATAATTGTTTCACGGCGTCCAGATCGTTGTAGGGCGCGGTGAGCGTATTGGCTGCGGTCGCCGCCGGAACGCCGGGCGAATCCGGCAGGCCCAACGTGGCGACGCCGCTGCCCGCCTGCACCAGCAGCAGGTCGGCATGGCCGTGATAACATCCGGCGAACTTGACGATCTTCTCGCGCCCGGTGTAGGCCCGCGCCAGCCGCAGCGCGCTCATGGTGGCTTCGGTGCCGCTGTTGACGAAGCGGATCATCTCGATTGACGGCACGGTGTCTACCACCAGCTGCGCCAACTGCGTTTCCAGTTCGGTCGGCGCGCCGTAGCTGGTGCCGCGCGTCACGGCGTCTTGCAGCGCCCGGACGACCGCCGGGTGGGCATGGCCGAGCGTCAGCGGTCCCCAGGACAGCACGTAGTCGATATAGCGGTTGCCGTCGGCATCCCAGATATACGCCCCTTCCCCGCGCGCGATGAAGCGCGGAGTCCCGCCCACGCTGCGGAAAGCCCGCACCGGGCTGTTGACTCCGCCGGGAATCAGCGCCTGGGCCTGCTGGAAAAGCATTTCAGATTGCGTCGTGTGCATGAAAAACACCTTTGGATTGCGAGAATAGCTGCCGATTTGCTGCCAGAGGCTCAAGCCATCTGGCTATCTCATACAGCGGGAAGCGCACTGAAGGCGCTCTTGCCCACTCTTAGCCCCCTCGGGTGGGCTTGTCGTTCTTTAGCGGTGGGTTTCAACCCGCAGCGCCTTGCCGTCGATTTGAATCGGCGGCGAAAATGACACTGCTATTGACCGGATACCGCCGCCAGCAGCGCGGCCAGCTGCCCCGGTCGATCCAGCAGGATGCGCGCGCCGTCCCGGACCACCCCTTCGGTCCCGGCATCCACCGGGTCCACCGCGGCCCACTGCGACGTGGTCAGGCCAAACTCCACTTCCAGCCCGTCGGCATAAAACACGCGGATGCTCTGGACCATGCCCCAATCCTCCACCTCCGCCCGATTCACCTGCCCAAACACGGTGAGCCAGCGCGGGTCCTGCAAATATACCGTCGGATCATCCGCCATCAGAACCAGGTCGATGTCGGAATCCGCCCGGGCCGCGCCGCGCGCATGGGACCCCACCAGCAGCACTGCCGAGATCGCCGATTCCTGCGCCAGCCACTGATCGAGTTGTTCCAGAAAAGCGCGAATGTCTTGCATCCCGCCTATCCTCTCCTGCGGTTACGCGCGTTCCTTAACGCTTTCGGCCACCTTCGCTGCCGTATCCTGCGCCTGACGCACACAGTCGGGCACGCCGATGCCGCGATAGGCGCTGCCGGTGACGTGCAGCCCCGCCGGGAGTACGGCTTCCAATGCATCGATGCGATCCAGATGGCCGACGTCATACTGCGGGTTGGCCTCGCGCCAGCGGAAGATGCGCGTAAACACCGGCTCGGCTTCGACTCCCATCATCGCCCGCAGTTCGCTGCGCACGGTGCGCAGCAGCGCCGCGTCATCCAGTTCGAACGACTCCGGCGAGCGCGACCCGCCGAAAAAGACGCGCAGCAGCACGTAGTCCTCCGGCGCGCGGTAATTGAACTTGGTCGAGGACCAGGTGACCGCATTGATCGGGCGCTGCTCGCTGCGCGGGATGACCACCCCGAAGCCATCGAGTGGATGGTTGAACGTGTCGCGTTTGTAGGCCAGCGAAATCGTCCCGGTGCTGACGTAGCGAATATCGGCCAGAATGTCCGCCGCCACGTCGCACACATCCGCCAGCAGCCGCGCCGTCACATAAGCCGGGGTGGTAAACACCACATGCTCTGCCATCACCTGCGTATGATCCGATAGGTTCAGCGTGTAGGTGCCATCGGGATTGGCGGCCACCGAGTTTACACCGGTCTCCAGGCGCAGGTCGCCTTCCAGCCGGGGCAGCAGGCCATCGACCAGTTCGCGCATCCCGGTCTTGAAGGAGGTGAATACAGAATATTTCGCAGGCGGCGCGGAAGCCCGTGCCTTACGCCCTTCCAGCATCCCGCGCGTGATGCTGCCGTATTTTTTCTCCAGGTCACGGAAGCGCGGGAAGGTCGCCAGCAGGCTCTGTTTTTCGGCTTCGGTGTTGTAGATGCCCGCCAGCAGCGGTTCCGCCAGCTTGTCGAGCACCTCCGCCCCCAGCCGCCGCCGCACGAAATCCGCCAGCGATTCGTCGGCGTCATCGGTCCGCGCGGGCAGGAACAATTCCCGTGCCAGTCGCAGCTTGCCCGGCCAGGAGATCAGCGGCGAGGTCACGAACGGTCTGAATTGGGTCGGCACGATCAGCATCACGCCTTCGGGCAGCGGCGTCAGTTTGCCCCGGTTGAGCACGTAGGTATGACGCCGGTCATCATTCGTCCCCAGCAGGCGATCGTGCAAACCGAGTTCGAGCGCCAGTTGCAGCGCCCAGGGCTTTTGCGTGAGGAACGAATCCGGCCCGGCCTCGACCACAAACGGCGCGCCGTAGCCATCGACCAGCTCGGTGCGAATCTTGCCGCCCCAGTGCCGCGACTGCTCCAGCAGCGCATAGGGCACGCCCTGCTTTTGCAGATACCAGGCGGCGCTCAGGCCGGAGATGCCCCCGCCGATGATGACCACCGGGGTCTGATTTGGAGTCATGATCGCCCTCATCCCTCGTTCCCTTCTCCCTCATGGAGAAGGGATGATGGATGATGATTAAGCCCCTCGCCATGAGGGAGAGTCCCAATGGGAGGCTTCGCACGGGTTTGGGGTGAGGGCCGCTGCCGGATGCTGTATTCGTGCGTAAAATGCACCAGCCGCTTCACGTTGTCAACCGGCGTGTTCGGCAGGATGCCGTGCCCCAGGTTAAAGATGTGTCCGGGGCGTCCCCCAGCCTGGTCGAGCACCTGCTGGGCGCGTTTTTCCAGTTCCGGCCAGGGCGCGAACAAAGCGATGGGATCGAGATTGCCCTGCACGGCCACCCCGTCACCTAATTGAGTCCAGGCCGTACCCAGGTCGATGCGCCAGTCCACGCCGATGACATCACCCCCGGCTTCGCGCATCAGGTCCAGCATGCCGCTGGTATCGGTCCCGAAGTGGATGATCGGCACACCCACCTGGCGCGCAATCGCCAGCGCCCGCTGCGTATAGGGCATCACGTGCGCCCGGTAATCCGCCGGGGAAAGATTGCCCACCCAACTGTCGAAGACTTGCAGCGCCTGCGCCCCGGCCTGCGCCTGAGCCAGCAGGTAATGGCCGACGACCTCGCTGAGTTTGGTCATCAGGCGGTCCCAGGCTTCCGGTTCAGCCATCATGAAGCGTTTGACCTCGATGTAATTGCGGCTGCTCCCGCCCTCGACCGCGTAGGCCGCCAGCGTAAACGGCGCGCCGCTGAAGCCGATCAGCGGAATTCCCCGGCTGTCCAGTTCGGCCCGCGCCAGTCGAATCGCCTCCAGGGTAAAGCTCAACACTTCTTCGGGGGGATGCACGCGCAGGCGGTCCACATCGCCCACGCTGCGCACCGGGTTATGCAGCACCGGCCCTTCGCCGCGCACGAATTCCAGGTCCAGGCCCATCCCGGCCAGCGGCGGCAGAATATCGGCGAAAATGATGGCCGCATCCAGTTCGAACGCCTGGATCGGCTGCATGGTCACTTCGCAGGCTAGTTCCGGCGTCTGGATCATCTCCAGAATGGAATATTTTTCGCGCAGCGCCCGGTACTCGGCCATGTAGCGGCCCGCCTGCCGCATCAACCAGATCGGCGTGGCATCGACGGGTTCGCGGCGGCACGCACGCAGGAAACGAGATTCGGAAAGGCTGTTCATGAGGCTAGACTCTGCAAGCGAGAGCGTCGCACATAACGGATCCCCATACACACCTGAAGCGTATCCTCATCCAAAAACTCATACAATCCATCCGATGACGTAAACCGGTTGTTGGAAAGCGCCTCCTGCGCCGTATCGTTGATCCAGATTCGATCCTCAGCAAAGCGCACATGAATGGCTGTCTCCTCGGGATAGGGTGTAAACGGGTCAATAAACACACCGACAAGGGCCTGCCACTGCGCCAGATCGGGTTCAAATGTTTTTCGTTGCAGATGATGATAGGGCGTACCGCGCACGATCAGGGTGCCTGGATCAGGAAATGCCACCGGGAATCGAAGCTCCTCAATCTGGTAATAGAACCGGCCCTCGCCGATGCCAGTAAGGGGATATTCCCCATTCAGGATCAGGTGACCCTCATTCGCAGAGATGGTCTGGATGCCTTTGACCGGATTGAGATATTCGCCCGCCAGATACTCATCGGCCCTATAAGGGATTTCTGCCGGTGCTGGTGGGCGCAGCGGAGGCGTTGGCTTCAGAAGTTCATCAAACAACTCAAAAAGAATATTCAAAGCGCCTTCATCATCCATGTAATTGGTCTGCAAAACCACCGCGATCTGTTGGTCAGGAAAGATTTCCATAAAACAGTTGTAACTCTGGTTCATCCCGCCGTGACGCACCAGCCGAGAGCCGCGATATTCACCGACACTCAGGCCGAGACCGTAGGCCGCATTCATGAGTGCACCGGGATAGTTGGCTCCCGAAGTATGCAGGCCAATGACCGGCGTCTGCATTTCGTATAAAGTTTCCGCACGAAGCAGCTTTCCAGGCATAAGCAAAGCTGCCGCAAATTTTGCAAGATCGTGTGTGGAACAAAAACAGAAGCTGGATGCATGTCCCATGTCGTTATCGGCCAGGCGATGGATCACGCGTAAGCTGCCATCTTCTGCATGGCCGTGCGGCAGTGCCGTCGGGTAGGTCATGGCTTCTGCAAGATCAAACGTGCTGCGCTGCATATCCAGCGGGTCAAAAACAAGCTGCCTGACCAGATCATCAAAAGGCGTCCCGGTGACGACTTCGGCAACATAGGCCGCGCTGCTGATGGCTGTGTTGGAGTAAATATGAACCTTACCGGGTGGGGCCACGAACTGGTGGACGCGCAAATCCTCCCACACAAACGTCCGCAGGGCATCCCGACCTCGTAAGGCCCAGTTACGCCCGGCAGCCGGCAGCCCGCTGGAATGGCTCAGTAAATGCCGCAGCGTGACCTGTCGTCCATTGGTTTTGTCCTCAAAGGCAAATCCCTCGATAACCTCAACAATGGGTCGATCCAGATCGAGAATCTGCTGCTCGACCAAACACATCATCGTCGCTGCCGCAACCGCTTTGGTGATTGATCCAATAGCGAACAGCGTATCGGGTGTGACCGGCAGCCGGTAATCCTCAACCCCGGTCACACCCAGGCCGCGGATGTACGCTGTCTCGCTGCCATATACCACGGCAAACGCCATGCCCACAAGCTCTCGTTGATCGACCAACTGTTGAAACCGATTCTCGAAGGTTTTCATGGCCGAGCCTAGTTCGGCGGGCGGCACTGTATCCGGCCTCATCTTTGTCAGTTACCCTCTCCCAGGTCATCCAGCGCGAACAGATCGCGGACGATGGAGGCATAACACGGCGCGTGCTGGCCGTTGGCTCCGGCTTTCAGGCGCACGGTCGGCTCATGCAGAATCTTGTTGACGATGCGGTGCGCCATCAGCTCGACCACACGCTGCTGGCCTTCATCCAGATCCCCCAGGCGGCGCAGCGCGGCTTCGGTCTCGTCCTGCGCCAGCGCCACAGCCTTCTCGCGCAGGGCGGCAATCACGGGGGCGATGCGGCGCGAATGATACCAGGTCAGGAAGCGGGTCGTTTCTTCCGCGATAATCGCTTCGACTTCAGTCATAGCGGCTTCGCGCCGGGCGACGTTGGCCTCGATGAAGCGGTTGAGCGCGTCCAGGTCATAATAGGACACGCCCGGCAGCGTGCTCACCTGTTCGTCGATGTCGCGTGGCATGGCAATATCGATCATCACCAGGGGACGATCGCCGCGCTGGGCCAGCGCATATTCGACCGCACGGGCCGGGATGACGATATGCGGCGCGGCAGTCGCCGAAATCACGACGTCGGCCTCGGCCAGCGCATCCGGCAGGTGATGCCAATCGAGCGCCTTGCCGTCAAAGTCGCGTGCCAGGTCCGCCGCCCGTTGATAGGTGCGGTTGACACAGCGCAGCGCCGTCGCCCCGCTGCGATGCAGGGCCTGCGCTGCCAGGTACGCCATCTCGCCGCTGCCGACGACCAGCACCTGCGCCCGGCGTAGATCCGCCACCTGACTCTGGGCCATGTACACCGCCGCATGACTGACTGAGGTGATGTGGCGGCTGATCTCGGTTTCACTGCGGGCACGTTTACCGGCATGAGCTGCCAGCGTGAACAGATGCGACAGCACCGGCCCGACGCTCCCGGCGGCCTGAGCCAGTGTGAGCGCCTGCCCGACCTGACCGAGAATCTGGGCTTCACCCAGGATCATCGAATCCGCCCCGGCAGCCACACGCATCAGGTGAGCGGCTGCGCCTTCTCCATCTTCGAAATACAGGTGGCGGTCAAGCTGCTCCCGTGTCACCCCGCTCAACTGGCTGAGGGTGTGAAGAATCGAATCCCGCCCCTGGACTTCATCCAAGCCCGCCGTGTAAACTTCCAGCCGGTTGCAGGTTGCCAGAATGACGACTTCGCCTGCCCCGCCGGTCTGACTCTCGGCCATAATCCGGCAGATTTCCTCATCCGTCAGCGCCAGTTGTTCGCGCAGACTCAGCGGCGCGCTGCGATGATTCAGCCCGATGAGAAAGACGTGCGGCGTGTCGAAGTTCTCAGAAGTCGTCTGCGAACAAGTGATCTGCATGGATAAGCCTGTACTGGTTGCCCGTATCGCTCTCACAATAACCGGGTTAGTGGCACATGATAAGTGATAAGCATCAGCGAAATTCCATGAGAAAATTACAGAATTTGGCAGATTTACTCAGATTGCAAGTTTTCTGATAGTACGGTACAACATGAAGGGAACCAAGATTAACATTGGTTCCCCGATCCGAGAAACTATACCATAAATCTGAATAAAAGTACAAAATTATGCTAAAATCTCACCCACCAACAGGTGATTGGGTCATACTTATTCGCGTTTTCGGGTGGGCGCTGGGGCGGAAGGCAGGTTGCGAAAGCTGAGTTTGCCCGATTGATCAATTCTGTAAGTCCCGATAACCTCTATATTTTTTTAGGTTTCTATAAGGCGCATTTATTAAACTATGAGCAAAGAAGCAACAAGTATTGTGATCGGATGTTGTGGCATGGATTGGGTGCGCCTGTTTGAAGTCTTGATCGTCGTGGTGTTCACATCAACCGGCCAACTGCTGCTGCGGGCAGCCATGCGCAGCGCAGATCTCGCCAGCGGTAATCTCAACCAGTTGGTCAGCTATGCGCTGCATACCCCACTTTTGTGGCTGGCAGTTGGGGTTTATGGGTTCGCAACTCTGTTGTGGATGCGCGTTTTGTCGCGCTATCCGGTTGGCGCAGTTTATCCGATGGTCGCCATCGGGTACGTGCTGGTAACCCTCGGCGGCGTCCTCTTTCTCAACGAACGGGTACCGATGCAGGCGTGGATTGCCCTGATGCTGATCTGTGCGGGCACGCTGCTGCTGGCGACGTCATCGACAGCCGCTGCCAGTTGAGATGAACGGCGCAGGTGATTGAAAGACATTTTAAGATACAGTCAGTCGTCACAGGACTGAAATTTCGGGTCAATCCAGAGAGACCATCGTTCCGGCTTTCGTGACCTATGGCTGAGGCATCACGGCTGCTGGGTCAATTAGGAATACCCTGTATTCCCCAACGAAAGATATATTTTATCCCAACAGGGATGACGCCGCACCTGGGT
>JAIOHO010000399.1 GCA_019912905.1 Anaerolineae bacterium | reverse complement strand
CTCATGGTTTTGCCCTCTGGGTTTGCTTCAGTCAGCTTTAACCTTAGCGCATTCCATGAGCAGCTTGTATATCCTCTACAAAAGTGTCAGGTTCTCAGCTACAAAATACCTATGACCTCTTTTGACCTAACCCATGATTTTGATGCGTTTGCCCTGACGGGTGGCTCAGGCGGCAGGGTGGATTGTGGGGCTTACCCTTCTTGCAGCCAATTTTCGGTGCGGACCATCGGCAGATAGGCAAAATCCTTGTCATTGGTCACAACTATTCCATTTAGCCGAAGTGCCATCGCTGCGATCAGCAAATCCACATCAGAAAGTTGTTTGCCTATGTCCCTCGTGGAGGCCCATAACACTGCGGCCACATGCCAATCTGCTAACTGAATTGAGGCTACAGTGAACATTGGGAAGACTTCATCTCGAAAGCGAGAGAGCTGTCTCTCTGCGCGTTTGTGATTCAGGCCGCGTTCCACCTCGTAGATGACTGAATCGCATAAAATCAGTAAATCGGTTTGATTTCGCCGGATACGCATGAGCAGTGAGCGCTGGCGCTCGTACAGCAAACTTGAAACGATGTTTGTATCGAAAACATAGAGTTCCTTAGCCATCGGCCTGGTCTTCCGGTTCGATGTATTCCGCGTTCATTGCTTTTACGATCTCGTCCAGTTCTTCCACCGTAAAACTATTGCGAATGGACTCCATGACCGCTTCAAGCTTCTCGACATCCATCGTGCCGGGGATCAATTCGACGGGTTCCGCGTCTTTCAGAATTTCGGCAATTTGCCGCTGGACGTCCGCGGCGGACATTGGCCTGTGTGGTCCGGCGCTGCGGCGCTGGTCGATGCGCACCTGGATTTTTTCGAGGTCATCCCAGGGAAGTTCGTCAACTGCCTTGAGGAGTTCCTGTAAGGTCATGGATTCACCTCCTGTCCCGTTCATCTCTCTACCCAAAGTAACCTTAGAAGTACCCGTCTGTCAACGGAGATCAGCTTTTTTTCTTACGGCGCTGCTTCTCCAGGTTTTCCTGCACGCGGTACTGCACGATCCGGGTCACGAGGTCATAGGGAATTGGCTGATCCTTGGGGAATTGGATCGAGCCTTTGGCGGCGGCATAAGGGGCCAGTTCCTCGGCAAATTCACGGATTCCCGAAGGGGCAGGATATAACCCGATATGATTCTTGAAGGCCGCGAAATGCACCAGGTTGCCGTGGAGTTTAAAGGTGGGCATCTGGTAGCTGATGGCTTCCTCGGCATCCGGGGCCGCATCGTGGATCGTCTGCCGCATTTTTTCCAGAATGGCCTGCACGTCTTCGGGAAAGGTGGCGATATAGTCGTCGATTGTATTGAACTGCGCTTTGGCGGTATCCATCTTTGAAGCTGCCCTCCCTGCTTGTATGCTGGACGTGAAATTCCTATGCCTGATCGTAGGCGAAAAAGATGAAATCCTGGGGACCCGTCTTCACGCCCAGATCGTGCAGCACCCGGAGCAGCTGCGCGCGATGATCGGTCCCGTGATTGCCGACATGCAGCAGCACCTGCCACACAATAAGGTCTTTGTCTTCGCCCTCTGGGAATGGTTTTTCGAACAACATCTCATCCCGCAGGGCCGCCAGATATTCGCCCATCGTCTGCTCGACCCGGTCCCAGTAGGCCCGAAGCGCGTCCCGGTCGTCGAAGTCCGCAGGATCGAGCGGTTCAGGGATTTCGACGTCGCGCAGGGCGCTGAACCAGGTGTCATCCACGCTCGTGAGGTGGACGATCTGGTTGCGGACCGATCCCAGCGAATAGGGGACCGACTGCGTGAACTGCTCCTGGGTGAGGGGCATGATCCAGGTGTCCCACATCTGGCGATTTTCCGAAAAGTGCTAGTCGTAGAACTGGCGAAAGGCGTCGGCGTTCATGGCTTCACTCTGACTCTTTTAGCGCGGTTAAACAACCAGTATAGCTCATATGTTCGATTGAAGCAATGGCCCGGTGGCAGTTTTTCAGTCCTACGCACGCGCGATGCCGAATATGCCGGGGATGCCCTGAATCACTCGGTATCCGAGCCATCGTGGAGTGTGTGTTCCTCGAAGCGGCGCAGGGCTTCCTCCATCCGCTGCTGACGCAGGGTCATGGTCAGGTCGCCGCGTGTGCGTTCCAGCACCCCGCGCACCACGTCGGTCTGCCGCCGCAGGCCGCCGGTGATGGCGTCCGGGAAATCGAACGTGACCAGCTCGTCGTAAATCGAATCCATCCAGTCCAGCAGGCGTTCGGCTTCGTCGCTGTCGCCATCCTTGCGCCGCAGAATGTCGAGGATGAAGCGGCGCAGTTCGGTCGCGGCTTCGGCCAGCCCATTGAGATAGGTGTTGTGCTCGACATCCAGCGAGTCCGGCGTGGGCAGGTCCTGATTGCGCACCAGCGCGTAGGTGGCGTGCGCTTCGACCACTTCCTTGAGGGCATCCTGCGTGTAGCCGCTGTGATACAAATCGGGATACTGGGCGACGACCTGGCGCAGTTCGAGCGCGCCGGTGCGCACGGCGACCAGTTTTTCCTCAGCCTGGGGCCATTCGTGGCGGTGAATGGCGCGGATGGATTCGGCACAGCGGCGAATGAGTTCGCGCGAACGGGCGATGGCGTCGTCACGGGCGGCGTTCTTAGCGGTAAAGGCGGCCTGAATCTGCTCGGTGATGGTGGTCAGGTCAGTCATCGTTGCCCTCGTCTTCCGATTTAACGCTGCCGAAAAGCTGGTCGGCCAGCGAAGCGGGTGGGGTTGGCACGTCGATCTCGCCGTGCTTCTCTTCGAAGCGTTCCAGGTTCTGCCGTAGTGCGTTGAGGAACGCCTTCGCTCCGGTGGGTGTCATGATCACCCGCGACTGCACCCGCGCGCGCGGATCGTTGGGCAAAATCTGAATGAAGTCCAGTACGATTTCGGTATTCGTCTGGCTGACCATGACGGCATTGGAATAAACGGCGCTCAGGTTGGCGGGCAGTTCGATTTTGAGCTGGCGCTGAGGGGATTGAGCCATGAGATACTCCTGATGGACGGAAGGTTCAGGAGCTATTATACCCACGTACCGCCGTCGGGGAGAAAGCTCAAAGGAGAGGCGAGCCGTGAATCCTACTCACCGCTCCTCTGGTTGGCTGATGTCAGGCGGGGGTACAGCAGGTCACATTCTGCGGCTCAGGGGTGGCCGACAGGCGCGATCCTAACTGGACGAGCAGGTGGCCCAATCGTTCCGCGCTTCGGGATAGGATGTGAGCGCTCGTGCGTGGGGTCATGGCTTCACGCGCGAGCCGCCGCTGTGCTGCTTCGCGCAGCAGATCCTGTGTCCGGTCCTGAACCAGATCGTAACTCCAGTGCATGATATTTCCCTCCTCTAATTCGGTTTGGTCGCCGTCACGCGGGCGCTGAACACGCGCGGCATCCCCGTCTGCACGGTCACAATGTCTTCGGCGTTGGATTTGTCCACCACCTGAATATCGATGAAACCCGCTTCCCGGATCATGCCGGTATAGGTTTCGACATCGATGGCCCCGGTGACGCATTCGGCCCATTTTGCCGCGTCTGCCCGCAGATCCTCGCTGAAATCGCCTTCGGTCACGATGTCGCTGACCGAAATCCGACCGCCGGGTTTGAGCACGCGGAAGGCTTCCTGAAAGACCGGGCGCTTATCTGGCGCGAGGTTGATGACGCAGTTCGACAGGATCACATCTACGCTGGCATCGTCCACCGGCAGCGCTTCGATCTGGCCCTGGCGGAACTCGACCTGGCTCATACCCAGGCGCGTTTTGTTGGCGTTGGCTTTTTCCAGCATTTCCGGGGTCATATCCACGCCGATGACGTGGCCGCTGGCGCCGACCTGCCGCGCCGCCAGGAAGCAGTCGATGCCGCCGCCGCTGCCCAGGTCGAGCACCGTCTCGCCGGGCTTCAGGCTGGCGATGCTGACCGGGTCGCCGCAGCCGAGCGACAGATTGGTCACCTCGGCGGGCAGCCCATCGACCAGCCCGGTCTCGTACAGGTTGACCTCCTTGCAGCCGCAGTCGGACGACCCGCAGCAGCTGGTTTCCTGGCCGCTGGCAATCTTGCCGTAGCGTTCGCGTACTACCTCGTGAATGACCTGATCGGACATGACAACCTCCTGATATATTGACGTTTGTCGATAGATTCGAGCAAAAAAAGAGCCGCTCCTGTAGACCTGCCTTACTCGTGCTCGACGACCGGGATGGCATCGACTGGCACCACTTTCGCGGCGTAGTCCGGCGCGAAGCTGCGCACCAGCAGGCCGCAGCACACCGTCAGTTGTTCCTGATTGAGCGTATAAAACCGCTGGCGGCCCTCCTGACGGACGAGGACCAGTTGGGCGTCTTCCAACTTCTTGAGGTGATGGCTCACGGTCGGCTGGTTGACCTTGCCGCCCAGCTTATCCACCACGTCGTTGACGCTCAACCACACGCAGCACAGGTGCTGCATGATTTCCTGCCGCGTTTCGTCGGCAATCGCTTTGGCAAAGGCTACAGAATCGACATTCATGCTTTCATTGTATCGACGTTTATCAATATGTCAAGTATTTGATCCCCGACTTTCACCCTATCGTCCCAGATCGGCCTGTGGGGTATGATACCTCTATGACGTTCAACAGCCTCTTTCATCCCACAGACCCCGACCGCAGCCGCTTCCTCAACGGGCTGTTCAACCTGTTCGCGCGCGACGTGATCCGCTGCTGGACCACCGACCCCCAGTGTGCCTATACCAATCTCGGCAAACCGACGCTGCGACAGACCGGAGCTGCGCGCGGCAGCCCGCTGGATTTCGCCTTTCAGGAGCGGCGCAAGCAGCAGGTATTCGCGGTGGTCATGCTGTCTGATCCACTGGATAACACGCCGCTGAAGGACCCGGCGCAGATCGAAGCGTTTCGCAGCACACGCACGTTTGCCGCCTTTCTGGAAGCAGCCCAGAAGCCCGCCGACTTCACCCTGGGGATCGGCAGCAGCGAGTATCCGGCGGCAGGCTCGATCTTGATCTGGAGCAGCTTCGAGTCGAAAAAGACACGGGCGGTTATCCGCAAGACTTACGCTTTTCAGGATGTGCTCTCCCTGGAGGACATCGTGCGCGACCTGATTCAGTGGCAGAATCGCGATTTTCAGATGCTGCTGGACCGGCGAGCGGCCTGGTGTTACGACTTTTTCCGCAGCATTCGCCAGCTCAAATAACCTTGTCCTAGCCACAGCCCGGTCCAAAGGCCGTGTCATCTCCGCCTTTGGACGGACGACCAGCGAACCGGAATCGCGTATCCTTCTGGCATTGGTTACAGGCTGAGGTTGTCTGTTCAGCGGAGGAACTGCGATGGGAACCGTCGAAGCGGGTACGATTATTCATGCGCCGGTGAAAGTGGTCTGGGACTGCCTGAACGACATTGATCATACCCCGGAATGGGTCGTCGGGCTGGTCGCCGCCGAAATCGTCACCAGCGGCACCTATGGCGAGGGATCGGTTTACCACGATCATAACCGCCTCGGCCCATTCTTGCAGACGACGCCCTGGACTGTGACCGCGTTTGAATCGCTGGCGCACCAGGTTCACGAATCCGATTCGGCAGCGCTGCCCAGCAAAATGACGCTGAACGTCTCGCCGGACCCTGAAGGGACTTACCTGGAGATGATCGTCGAATACCGGCTGCTGCCGCGGCTTGGGGTGGTCAGCCGCCTGCTGGAACAGGTGCTGATGAACCGGATGCTCAAGCAGGTGCTCAAACAAAATCAGGCCAACCTGAATGCGTATCTTACGCAGCAAATCAGCCTCAGTTTGCAGCCTGCCAGCCAGTAACCCGGCTTGGGTTACAGATTCGCCAGCATTTCCTGGGTGTTGTTGGCGGGGTCCACGCCGATGAACACGCCGCTGATGCGGCCTGCTTCGTCGATGATGAAGCTCGAACGACGGATGCCGGTGGTTTCATCCCCCCGGCTGTTGATGTAGGTCTGCCACACGCCGTAAGTATTGGCGATCACCCGGTCATGGTCCGCCAGCAGGGTGAAAGGCAGGTTGTACTTCACCTTGAATGCGGCCTGTTCTTCGACCGTATCCGGGCTGGCACCCAGGATCACGGCATTTTTCGTCGCGAACAGGCTGTAATTATCGCGATAGGCGCAGGACTGCTTGGTGCAGCCCGGCGTGTCGGCCTTGGGGTAAAAGTACAGGACGACGCGCTGACCTACAAGATCCGAGAGGCGAACCATCTCGCCGCGGTCATCGAGCACTTCAAAGTCCGGCGCAGGTTGGCCTACTTCAGGCACAGGCATACCCATTTTCTCCCTGATGATTGATGGTGTCCCAATAGTACACCGCCCTGGTCCAGTTCTCAATGCGTGACGAGTTCATGTCGGCTCAGTTTCATCACGAAACGGGGTATACTCTGGAAAATAGACGCCTGTGGGGTGCCGGAGCAGGTGACTCGGAATCAACAGGGCCTATTTCGGCTCCCGAATACCGCCGCACCCCTGCACATCGGTTCAGACTATGACTCAGAAACCCGCTTCTCCCTCATCTCCCGCCCGCCGCCGCTTCATCGTTGGGGCGACTCTGCTGCTGATTCTGTTCCTGGCGCTCGTCATCGCCGATACCTTTCGGCGCTATCCGCAGCCGTGGTTCTATATCTTCCTGATCGACCTGCATTTTCAGCTTTCGCGGCTGGGGCTGGTGGTCGCCGGGGCGATGGTGGCGGCAGGTGCGTATATCGGCATCGTCCGCAAAGGCGATGTCACGCCGCTGTTTCGCAGTGCCACCTACTTTATTTTTGGCATGATGCTGCTTCAGGCGCTCATCGGCGTAGTGATGTACAGCCAGGGGGGGCGTCCACTTCAGGATGTGCATCTGATTTACGGCATGGCCTGTGTGCTGGTGCTGCCGTTTTTTATCTTCGTGGAGACCACCGCCCGCAAACGCCCGGCGATGGGCAGTTATATCTGGGGCTTCGCGCTGCTGCTGGGCATTCTCCTGCGCAGCGTCATGACCGGGTCCTGAACTCGGCTGACCGCGCCATGATAAACTTCACCCCCGACGGTTCGTGCGGAGTGACCGCCGGAATCGGGGGTGAATTGACGAAGTATGGCCGCCGGGAGTGCACATCGGCGCTCCCTTACGC
>JAIOHO010000398.1 GCA_019912905.1 Anaerolineae bacterium | reverse complement strand
CGCCAATGCGTAAAGTACAGTTCGCAGGGACTGCAACTCGCTTGCATTCCCCCTGGAGGTCGTTATGAAGGGCATCATTGGCAAAAAAGTGGGCATGACCCAGATTTTTGACGAAAGTGGCAATGTGATCCCGGTGACGGTGATCGAGGCCGGCCCCTGTTATGTGACTCAGGTCCGCAGTGCCGAGCGCGACGGCTACGCTGCCGTCCAGTTAGGTTTCGGCGAAACCAAACCGCAGCGGCTGACACAAGGACAACTGGGTCATCTGCGGCGGAATAACCTCCCTGCCCTGCGCTACCTGCGCGAATTCCGCGTCAGGAATGGCGAATTGGATGTCGCAGAAGGCCAGCAGATTAAGGCCGACGTCTTTATCGTCGGTGAACGGGTCGATGTCATCGGTAAGAGTAAAGGGCGGGGTTTTGCCGGTACGATCAAGCGGCATCATTTCAACCGTCAGCCCAAAACGCATGGTTCCTCGGACCGCGTGCGTGCGCCAGGTTCCATCGGCGCAGGTTCGACACCGGGCCGCGTCATCAAGGGCATGCGTATGGGTGGTCATATGGGTGATGAACGAGTGACCATTCAGAATCTCGAAGTCATCGTGGTCGATCCAGAACGCAACCTGATCGCCGTGCGGGGTTCTGTCCCCGGCGCGAACGGTGGCATCGTGATGATTAAACCCGCACGCGCGCGCCGTCGGTAGCGAACGAGGCGAGAAGGAGCTATTCGCCATGGAAGTCTCAGTATTAGACCAGTCGGGCAAGGAAATCCAGAAGATTGATCTGCCTTCGGACATTTTTGAAGTCGAAATTAACACGGGCCTGATGCATCAGGCGTATGTGCGCCAGATGGCAAACGCCCGTTTGGGCACGCACAGCACCCAGACGCGCGGCGAAGTGAACCTGACGAAGGCCAAGTGGTATCGTCAGAAGGGCACAGGCCGCGCCCGGCATGGCGCGCGCAGCGCCCCGATCTTTGTCGGTGGTGGCGTCGCACACGGGCCAAAGCCGCGCAAGTACACCAAAGCTATGCCCAAGAAGATGCGCCGTGAGGCCATTCGCTCGGCACTCAGCGCCCTGGCCCGCGATCAGCAGTTGGTGTTCGTGGATCAGTTGAAGATGGACGCGCCCAAGACCAAAGAAGCCAACACGATGCTGAATACGTTGGCGGGGGGCGGCAAAACCCTGGTGCTGCTGGCGGATCGTGATGAGAACGTCCAGCGCAGCGTGAACAACCTGCCGAATGCGCGCACCCTGCGGGCCAGCTATCTCAACATTCGGGATCTACTGGGCCATGACAAGGTGATTATTCCGCTGGACGCCCTGGAAGTCATTAAGTCGATCTGGGGACGGGAGAGCTAGAGCATGGTAGACCTTCACATTTATGACGTGATCAAGCGCCCCGTGATTACTGAAAAGTCGAGTGGGCAGGTGGACGACCTCAACCAGTACGTGTTTGAGGTCTCCCAGGAAGCCAACAAGATCCAGATCAAAGAGGCAGTGGAAGTCATCTTCGACGTGGAAGTACTCAAGGTCCGAACGATGGTCCAGCCTGCCAAACGGGGCCAGCGGGGGCGCAAAGCTTATGTGCGCTCTAAACAATGGAAGAAAGCTATTGTCACCCTGGCCGAAGGCAGCGAGATCGACCTTTTTAACCCGTAGTTAAGGTGAAAAGCGGATGCCGGTAAAAGTTTATAAGCCCACCTCGGCTGGCCGCCGGGGGATGACGGGCCACACATTTGAGGAAATCACCAAGTCCCGCCCGGAACGCGCCCTGACCGAGGCCCTTCGCAAGCGCGGTGGACGGAACAATACAGGCAAGATCACCGTGCGTCATCGCGGTGGTGGACACAGACGGCGCTACCGGATTATCGACTTCCAGCGCAACAAGTTTGACTGCGCCGCGGAAGTCACAGCCATCGAGTATGATCCGAATCGTTCGGCGCGAATTGCTCTCATACAGTACGAAGATGGTGAGAAGCGCTACATCATCGCGCCGCTGGGCCTGCGGGTCGGCGACAAGATCGGCAATGGCGAGAATACCAACCTCCGGGTCGGCGACTCCCTTCCGATCAGTGACATCCCGCTGGGTACGATGATCCACAATATCGAACTGACGCCGGGCAAAGGCGGCCAGATCGCGCGGGCTGCCGGAACATCGGCGCAGCTGCTGGCGAAGGAAGGCACTTACGCCCAGGTACGCCTGCCGAGCGGCGAAGTGCGGCTGATCCATGAACGCTGCATGGCAACCATCGGCCAGGTGGGTAACACCGATCATGGCAACATTAAGCTGGGCAAGGCCGGTCGCAGACGCTGGATGGGCTGGCGTCCGTCGGTGCGTGGTACAGCCATGGACCCGTCCAGCCACCCGCACGGCGGCGGTGAAGGTCGTTCGCCGGTCGGCATGGCTGGACCCAAGACCCCCTGGGGGAAACCCGCCCTGGGCAAACGCACTCGCGCCAACCGGCGCACGGATCAGTACATTGTTCGTCGGCGTGGCAAGCGGCGGGCGTAGCGAAGGAAGGTAGAGTATGTCGCGTTCATTGAAAAAGGGGCCGTTTATTGACCCCAAGCTTCTCCGCAAAGTTGAGAAGCTGAACGAAGAGAATCGCAAAATTGTCGTTCGTACCTGGAGCCGCGCCAGCACGATCTTCCCGCAGATGGTCGGGCACACGCTTGCAGTCCACAATGGCCGCCGCCACGTACCGATCTACATCACCGAGAACATGGTCGGCCACAAGCTGGGTGAGTTCGCGCCCACACGCACCTACCGCGGCCACCTGGTCGAACGCAAGAAACGCTAGGAGGCGGTGGACATGGAAGTGCGTGTGCTGAATAAACACCTGCCGATCGCCCCGCAGAAACTGCGTCTGGTCTGTGACCAGGTGCGTGGAATGGGCGCGGAGCAGGCCCTGACGGTGTTGAAGTTTATGCCGCAAAAAGGCGCAGAGTTTGTTGGGAAGTCTGTCGCCTCGGCGCTGGCGAACGCGGTTAACAACTTCGATCTGAACCGAAGCGATATGTTCGTGGCAACCATTTTTGCCGACGAAGGCCCCTCGCTCAAGCGAGTCAAAGCCGGCGCGCGCGGGCGTTATAAGCCGCGTATCCGCCGCACGTCGCATCTGACGGTTGTCCTGGCAGAGCGAGAGGAGAAATAAGTCAATGGGACGTAAAATTCACCCGATTGGCTTTCGACTGAAGATTAACCGCGATTGGGATGCACGCTGGTACGCCGAAGGTGGGCGCTACACCAATCTGCTTCAGGAAGATTTTGCCATCCGACGTTACATCCGAAAAGAAGGGTCACGCGCAGGCATCTCGCGCATCGAGATCGAGCGCTACCCCAACCAATTGTTGGTGAACATTCATACCGCCCGCCCCGGCATCGTGATCGGGCGTAAAGGCGAGGCCGTCAAGCTGCTGCGCCAGTCGCTCGAACAACTGACCGGCGGCAAAAAGGTTAAAGTGGAAGTCACCGAAATCGATAAACCCGACACGGATGCTCGGCTCGTGGCCGAGAACATCTCCGGCCAGCTCGAACGCCGCATCGGTCATAGCCGCGCCATCAAGCGCGCCATCGGCCAGGCGATGCGTCAGGGCGCACAGGGCATCCGCATCGAAGTCAGCGGTCGTCTGGCAGGTGCAGATATGGCCCGCCGTGAATGGCAGAGCGAGGGACGTATCCCCCGCAACACCCTGCGTGCCGATGTCGATTACGGCACCGCGGAAGCGCTGACCACCTTTGGCCGTATCGGGATCAAGGTCTGGGTCTACAAGGGCGACATTCTGGATTACGACGCCGTGCTGGCCGAAAAAGTGAAAGTAAGCGCGGGCGCTTCATCATAGCCTGCTGAGGAGCAACGATATTATGTTGATGCCAAAACGGACCAAGTGGCGCAAGCAGAACCGCGGGCGCATGCGAGGCAAAGCCTATCGCGGCTCAACTGTCGAGTTTGGCGAATTTGGCCTCCAGGCGCTGGAACCGGTCTGGCTGACCAGCCGCCAGATTGAAGCGGCCCGCCGCACGATGGTGCGTTACGTGCGCCGTCGTGGCAAGATCTGGATTCGTATCTTCCCGGATAAGCCGGTGACTCAGAAACCTGCGGAAACCCGTATGGGTAAAGGCAAGGGTTCGGTCGAAATGTGGGTGGCGGTCATCAAACCCGGACGTGTCCTGTTTGAGATGGGCGGCATCACCGAAGAAGAAGCCCGCGAGGCGCTGCGCCTGGCCGGTTTCAAGCTGCCCTGCAAGACCAAGTTCATTAAGAAGATTGACCCCATCTCAGGCCAGGAGGTCAGCTAATGAATATCGGCGAAATCCGCGCAAAGACGGATGAAGAAGTCCTGGATGAAATCGAAGACCTGAAGGAAGCGCTGTTCAAACTGCGGCTTCAGAAATCATCCGGCCAGTTGGAAAACGAAAACGTCCTTAAGCAAACCAGGCACGACATCGCGCGCTGCAAGACGGTGCTGCGCGAGCGGCAGCTGGCCGCCGAGCGGGTTGCGAAAGAAGGAAGCAGCCATGCCTAACAATCGTAAGCGGCTTGTGGGCCGCGTGGTGAGCGACAAGATGGAAAAAACGCTGGTGGTCGCCATCGACATCAGCAAGCCCCACCCCATCTACAAGAAGGTCGTTCGCAAGACCAAAAAAATCTACGTGCATGATGAAAGCAACGCCATCCCCGTCGGGACCGTCGTGCGTGTGGTCGAAAGCAAGCCCATCAGTAAACTGAAGCGGTGGGTGGTCGAGGGAGTCATCCAGGACGTCGGCAACCGCGTGGTGGAAAAGGTTGCCGAGGAAGCCCAGGACGAACTCCAGGAAATGGAAGTAGATGAAGTCGACATCGTAGACGAAGTGGCTATGGTAGACGAAGCGGACGATGACGCCCAGGACAACGAGGAGGACGAGTCATGATTCAGCAGGAATCTCGACTTTCCGTTGCCGACAACACCGGTGCGCGCACGCTGCTGGTCATCCATGTCATGGGCGGGTCCAAGAAACGGTATGGTCGTGTGGGCGATATCGTCGTCGCCACTGTGAAATCGGCCACCCCGGATGGCAACGTCAAAAAAAGCGAAGTGGTCCGCGCCGTCATTGTGCGCACCACCAAAGAGTATCGCCGGACCGATGGTTCGTACATCCGCTTTGACGATAACGCTGCCGTCATCCTGGCCGACGATCTGACCAACCCGAAAGGTACACGCGTCTTTGGGCCGGTGGCCCGTGAGCTGCGTGACAAGGGGTTCATGAAGATCGTTTCACTCGCGCCGGAAACCCTGTGAGTGATGGAGTAGATCGAAATGCAGCGAATCAAGAAGGGCGATACGGTTGAAGTGATCGCCGGGAAAGACCTCGGAGATCGCGGGGAAGTAGTCACCGTGATCCTCAGGGAAAACCGTGTGGTGGTCGATGGTGTGAATGTTATGAAGAAGCACCAGAAGGCCCAGCAGGCCGGACGGCAGCAGGTGCAGTCCCAGATTCTCGAATTTAATGGGCCGATCCACCTGTCCAACGTCATGCTGGTCTGCCCCTCCTGCGAAAAGGCGACTCGCGTCGGCTATCGCTTCAAAGAGGATGGCACCAAGACCCGGTTCTGCAAGAAGTGCAATTCGGATATTAAGTGAGCCGGAGCAACGAGATGACACAGGCACCGATTTTACAAACTCGTTACCGGGAAGAAATTGTTCCGCAGTTGATGCAGGAATTCGAGTACAAGAACCTGATGGAAGTGCCGCGCGTCGCCAAAGTGGTGATCAACATCGGCCTGGGGGAAGCACTGGATAACCCCAAGTCCCTGGACAGCGCGGTCGGTGACCTGCGGCAGATCACCGGTCAGCAGCCGGTGGTGACCCGCGCCCGTAAAAGCATCGCCAACTTCAAGCTGCGCGAAGGCCGCTCTATCGGCGTGAAAGTGACGCTGCGCGGCGAGCGGATGTGGGCTTTGCTGGATCGCTTCATCAACATCGCCCTGCCCCGTGTGCGCGACTTTCGCGGCGTCTCGCCCGATACTTTCGACGGACGCGGTAATTACACCGTCGGCCTGCGGGAGCAGATCATCTTCCCGGAAATCCAGTACGACAAAATTGACAAGGTGCGCGGTATGGAAATTACCGTCGTCACCACCGCGAAATCCGATGAAGAAGGCCGCCGTCTGTTACGACTGCTGGGCATGCCTTTCCGAGAGAATTAGGGGAGAGCTATGGCGAAAAAATCCTTGGTAGCCCGCGAAACACGGCGGAAATATAAGGTCCGGGTACGCAACCGCTGCCAGTACGTTGACCCGAATTCGGGCAAAGTGTGTGGCCGCCCGCGCGGCTACCTGCGGCGCTTTGGTCTGTGCCGCATCCATTTCCGTGAACTGGCGCTCCAGGGCCAGATTCCCGGTGTCGTTAAATCAAGCTGGTAGGAGCGCGACCGATGACGAACGATCCGATTGCCGATATGCTTACCCGCATTCGGAATGCGCTGATGGCCGGGAAACCGGAAGTCGAAATTCCCCGGTCGAAAATAAAGATCGAGATAGCCCGCATCCTGAAAAGCGAGGGCTTTGTCGACGAATATGTGGTCGGGGATCAAGAACCGATACCGATGATTACGATCAAGCTGAAGTATTATGGCTCGCGCCGTGATCGTCGCCCGGTGATTACATCGCTGCAACGCATCAGCAAACCGGGGCGGCGGATTTACCGCGGTTCCCGCGACCTGCCGCGCGTAATGAGTGGCATTGGCATCGCCATCGTCACCACGCCCAAGGGTGTGATGACCGATCAGGAAGCCCGCCGCCATCGCGTTGGTGGTGAGGTGCTGTGCTACGTCTGGTAGAGGAGGGTTACGATGTCCCGTATTGGAAAGAAACCCGTCGCCATTCCTGAAAAAGTCGACGTGACAATCGACGGCCAGGCGGTCACCGTCAAAGGGCCTAAGGGCGAACTGTCGCACACAGTTCACCCCGATATCACGGTGAAGCAGGACGATGGGACCCTGATGGTCGAACGCCCTTCGGACGAGCGCCAGCACCGGGCGCTGCACGGTCTGACTCGTGCGCTGATCGCCAACATGGTGACGGGCGTCTCTGAGGGTTTTCAGAAAACTTTGAAGATTGAAGGTGTCGGTTATACCAGCGAACTGCGCGGCACCGACCTGGTGATGAAGCTGGGATATTCGCACGAAATCGTCGTCAATCCCCCTGAGGGGATCAACTTCGTGGTCGAAGACCGTGGGGTGACGATCCGCGTGCAGGGTATCGACAAGCAGGCCGTCGGCCAGGTCGCAGCCAATATTCGCGAACTGCGCCCACCGGAGCCGTATCTGGGCAAGGGTGTGCGCTACTCCGACGAGAGGATCCGCCGCAAGGCTGGTAAGGCAGGTAAGGCGTAACCATGGACATTAGCAAGAAAAAACGCCAGGGGCGTGAGCAGCGGCATCGCCGTGTGCGTGCCCGCATCATCGGGACGACCGAACGTCCGCGCATGAATATCTATCGCAGTCTGAGCAATATTTACGTTCAGGTCATCGACGATACGGTTGGTCGGACTCTGGTTTCTGCGTCGACGATCGACAAAGAAATCGCCACGCAGATCGAAGGCAAGCCCAAACTGGAAGCTGCCAAGATCGTTGGCAAGGTGGTCGCCGAGCGGGCCAAGCAGGCCGGTATCTCCCAGATTGTATTCGACCGGGGCGGCTACAAATTTCATGGTCGCGTCGCTGCGGTGGCCGAAGGCGCGCGCGAAGCCGGCTTAGAATTCTAGAGAGAGTGAGAGCAATATGTCTGAAAGACGACGCGAACCACGTCGTGACGACGACCGCGAAGAACTGGATGAGCGCGTAGTCGATATCCGGCGTGTGGCGAAGGTAATCAAGGGTGGCCGCCGTTTTGCCTTCCGCACGGTGGTGATTATCGGCGATAATAAAGGACGCGTGGGCGTCGGCATCGGCAAGGCGCGCGGCGTGCCGGACAGCATCCGCAAGGGGTCCGACCGCGCCCGTAAAGACATGCGCCCGGTCGCCCTTTCGGGCACGACAATCCCACACCCTATCGTTGGGCGCTATGGCGGCGCGAAGGTGCTGCTCAAACCGGCTTCCCCCGGTACCGGTGTCATCGCCGGTGGTGGTGTGCGTGCGGTGCTGGAAGCAGCCGGGGTGCGCGATATTCTGACCAAGAGTCAGGGCAGTTCCAATCTGCTCAACGTGACGATGGCGACCCTCGAAGCTCTGCGCGCGCTGCACAGCCCACAGGAAATGGCAGCCATGCGCGGCAAGAAGGTCGAAGCCGTGCTGCCGTTCTGGGAGCGGGCAGCCATCTATAAGAACGTGCAAGTCCTGACGCCGGAAGCGGCGGGGAGCGATAGCGATGAGTAAGATGCTGCGCATCACGCTGGTTCGCAGCCCGATCGGTTACACAAAAGATCAGAAGGCGACTGCGAAGGCACTGGGGCTGCGCAAACTGCAAGCCACCGTAACACTCGCGGACACGCCTTCGATCCGGGGTATGGTGAACAAGATCAGCCACCTGCTGGCGGTTGAAGAGGTCGAAGAATCATGAAATTGCACGATCTACAGCCCGCTGAGGGTTCCAAGAAGAAAAAGACCCGCGTCGGTCGGGGTATCTCTGCCGGTAAAGGCAAGACCGCAGGACGTGGTACCAAGGGTCAGGGCGCACGCACAGGCGGCGGTAAAGGCCCCTATTTCGAGGGCGGTCAGCTCCCGCTGGTCCGGCGTCTGCCGTTCAAGCGCGGGTTCAATAACATTTTCCGCATCGAATATCAGGAAGTGCGGCTCGACAATATCAATGCGCATGAAGGCATCGCCGACGGCGCAGAAGTCACGCCGAAACTGCTGGCCGAACTGCGCCTGATTCGCGAAGCCGATCAGCCGGTTGTGGTCCTGGGGAATGGTGACCTGAGCAAGAAGCTGACCATCAAGGCACACCGGTTCACCAAGACGGCAGAAGAAAAAATCGAGGCCGCAGGCGGCTCCAC
>JAIOHO010000397.1 GCA_019912905.1 Anaerolineae bacterium | reverse complement strand
ATCAGATACTGCACCCGCACCAAGTCATTCACGCGGCTTCATCGACAAATACAATGGGGATCGTCTGCCTGCACAGCATGAAGATACGGGCTACAGTCGCATTGCCGATGACTTTGTCAGTTCCACTGATCCCGATGCCACCCCGTTGCGGGCATCCCGGCAAGGCCATTCGTATTTGGGTTACAACACGCATTATGTGGTGGATGGCGGCAAAGCCCGGATCATTCTGGCTGCTTTGGTCACCCCAGCCTCCATTATGGATAATCAGCCCATGCTGGATTTGGAACGCTGGGTGCGTTTTCGGTGGGGTTTGGATGCTGAGATTGCTGTTGGCGATGGGCGCTATGGCTCTGTCGATAACATCGTCGGCCTTTTTCAGGATGGACTGATCCCTTTGACACCACGCGCGGACTATAACAGTGGCAAGAAATTCTACAGCAATGACCTGTTTGAGTATGATCCTGACTTCGACGTTTACTACTGCCCCCAAGGGCGCGTGTTGGAGCGGTTGGGGAACAATCACCAGAACCAGTCGATAGTCTACGGTGGTCGCATAAAGTCTGTAAGGGTTGTCCGGTACGCGCCGAATGCACCAACAACAAACGCGGTCGCACCATTCATCGATCCTTCTTCCAGGACCAGTTGGACCGGGCAGCCGCCCTACGGGAAACGCCACTGTACATCAAAGCTATGAACAAACGAAAAGTCTGGGTCGAACCGCTTTTCGGTGAAGGCAAGCAATGGCATGGTTTACGACGGTTTCGCTGGCGACGCCTGTGGCGTGTCAATATAGAAGCCCTACTCATCGCCAGTGTGCAAAACCTCAAGCGGTTACTCAAGGGCAAACGTCACCACTTCAGGCCCAGACCACCGGCGAATCCCGCTGCGATCCGGGTGTTTTCGGCACTATTTCCAGATACCCGGTATTTATGAACGCAGCCTGCCACTCTTGGGTGTCTGGTGTAATGTTGTGTAATGTGTTTTTCAACACGCTGTATTGAGTACAAGATACACAAATTGGGCAACCTCTACATTGTCAATGGTGATGGGTGGTTTATCGACTTTTGTGATTGTTAAATTGGTTTGCTTTGCCCCATCCAACTTAAGATTCCAAGCGGCTACGCCGAATATCCGACAGTCCGATAAATCAGCACTGGAAAAATCAGTGTCAATGAGCAGCGTCCGTGATAAGTTGGAACCAGACAAGTTTGAATTGCTGAAATCTGTACCAGTGAGATTTGCGCCTTCAAATGACGTGTCCTGTAGGTCGTGGCTACGAAAACTCTTGAAACTCAAATTTGTTTCGCTAAGAGTTGCACCCCTAAGGCGGGCACGGCTCAAGTCCACATCATCAAAGTATGCTTGATGCAGGTCAGCACCTCTCATATCCGTACCATCGAGTATTGAATAGCTGAAATCTACTCCATAGAGAATAGCATCTCTCAGGTTCGTGTTCGTCAAATTGGCATTACCAAAACTTCCCAGTCCAAGATCAGCCTTATTTAAATCCGCTCCGGTTAAATCTGCACCGTACAACATAGCTTGATCAAGAACTGCTCCCCTCAGATCAGCATTCCTCAAATCCAATTCCAACGAGCCGTCGATAATTGACTGGCGATGCCGATCTATCCATCGATTCCATACACCAGATCCTTGCTTTAATATCGAAAGTTGTTTGTCATTAGCCATTGCTTGTAACAGCTTCAATCCTGAACAAATGGGACTTGTCTTTCGTTTATTTTCTATCAGCTTTAGCTCTTGAGCAACACATAAATGCCCGCTACGTGTGGGTATCTAATCTCAGATTTCGATGTTGCTGTGGATTATCGAACTGCTCCCGCGCATCGTGTTTGACATTGGGGTTGTAGGGCTGCCAGTTCGCCGAATCAAGCGAGGCGTATCCAGTACAATCCCTTCTTGTCATTATCCTGGCGCACCTCGAAATCATCGGGATAGTCCGCGATGAACTTCAACAGGCTCTTGTATTTCTTGTTCTTTGGGTCGAGGTGTTTGGGCTTGAGCTTGTAGAAAGTCTCACAGAGATGCTGAGATAGACGACTGAAGTTGGCCCACTCCTCGTCCTGCTGGCGGAGAAAGTCACGCGCCGATTGCAGCACAGTCTCCGTATCATAATCGCGTATCGCCTTTGCCACGATTTCCCGTTTGCGCTTTGTATTGCAGGAGTGGGGGCTTTCATGCTTCCCTTAGGGCAAACGCATCAAAAATGAGGTAAAGATAGCGGGAAGGAGAAAGCGAATGAAAGACCTTCCCAAAATCAGCTTGACGCGGTTGTTTGAGGATATGGACGATCCGCGCGTGGTGGGGCGCTGCACCTACCCGTTGGTCGAAGTGGCGCTGATTGGCATTTGTGCGGTGCTGTGCGGAGCCGAAACGTGGACAGAAGTGGAAGAATTCGGGGAAAGCAAACAGGCTTGGCTCGCCCAATTTCTCAAGTTGGAACAAGGGATCCCATCCCATGACACCTTTCGTCGGCTGTTCAGTCTGCTGCCTGCCGAGGTGTTCGAAACGCGTTTTCGAGGACAGGTCGAAGCGAATTTTCAGGTGGAACGCCAACAGGTGATTGCGATTGACGGGAAGACGGTGAGGGGGCAGGCTTACGTACGCTGCATTTGGTGAGCGCATGGGCACATCACAGCGGGATCGTCCTTGGGCAGCGCAAGGTGGATGAGAAAAGCAACGAGATTACCGCCATTCGACAACTACTGGATGATTTGTATCTCGCAGGTGCGATTGTGACGCTCGATGCTATGGGAACACAGACGGCGATTGCTCAGAAAATCCGCGACAAGAAAGCTGATTATGTGCTGGCGCTGAAGGGGAATCAGGGTAAATTGCACGCTGACATTCAGGAGTGGTTCGCGTGGGCCGACCAACAGCAGTTCCGCGACATGCCCCATAGCTATGCTCAAACCGTCAACAAAAATCATAGACGCATCGAGATCCGCCAGTGCTGGGCGTTATCTGATCCCAAGGCATTTGAAGTCATTCGTCATCACAAGGGCTGGGCAGGTTTGCAGTCGATTGTCCGGGTCAAACGCGAGCGTCGCGCCTTGGACAATACACCGGTTCTACCCGAAACCGCCTACTTCATTTCTTCCCTGGCGCCTGACGCGGAACTGCTGCTTCGTGCCGTGCGTGCTCATTGGTCGATTGAGAACAACTTCCACTGGACGTTGGATGTGGTCTTTCGGGAGGATGATGCCCGCTTGCATCTTCTCAATGGCGCGGAGAAC
>JAIOHO010000035.1 GCA_019912905.1 Anaerolineae bacterium | reverse complement strand
GTGCCCGGCGCAGGAGTCGAAGAGCTGGGGATGGTCGATGATCAGGTGCGTGCCTTTGGTGCCGCCGATGTAGTCCGTCCCCTGCCCCATCGCCTGATTGACAAAGTCGATCCACGGCCCGGCGGCATTGACGACGATTTTGGGCCGCACCGCAAACGTCTCGCCGGTCAGTTCGTCGCGCAGGGTCACCGCATCGCCCTCCGCCCCCACCGCCGAGACGTAATTGACCGCGCGCGCCTGCTCGTGGGCCGTTTCGCCATCCGCCAGCAGTTCCATGCAGATGCGCTCCGGGTATGGCATCCAGGCGTCGTAATAGGTGGCCGTGCACAGGATGTCCGGATTGAGCAGTGGACGTTTTTTCAGCGATTCGTCGCGGCCATAAAAGCGGTGCGTTGGGGTCATGCGAGCGTCACGGGTGAACCAGTCATAGAACATCAGGCCGATCTTGATGACCACTGCCCCGCGTTCGCCGGGCCGGTCCAGCAGGCCGAGGAACTTCAGCGGCGCGTTGAGGATGCCGGAAAACCAGCGAAAAATCGGGATGGTCGTCGGCAGCGGGTGAGCATAATGCGGCGCGTTTTGCAGCATCCGGTTGCGCTCGTGCAGCGCTTCGCTCACCAGCCGGAACTCGCCGTTTTCCAGGTAGCGCAGGCCGCCGTGCAGCATGTGCGACGAAGCGGCGCTGGCCCCGGACGCGAAATCCCCCCGCTCTACCAGCAGCACGTCCACGCCGTTCAGCGCCAGATCACGAAAACTGCCGATACCGTTGACCCCCCCGCCGATAATCAGCACCGACATGTCGGGCTGACTGCGAATCGAGTCGAGTAATGCCTGTCTCGTCATCATGTCTATCATCCGATTCTATGGATCAGGCCCTTTCCGTCCTGAGAAAGATTCCTGATCAGGAAACCGCATCCCCAGTGTAAACTGCGCAGCGGGCACACGTTAGTGATGGAATGCGTTTCCAACTGTGAAGATCATAACCCACCGGTTCAGGACACGCGGCGAATGGAGGTCTCCGCCGCACCTTCGCCGAAAGCCTCTTTATACTTTATCCAATTCCTCGATCATTGCCCGGCGGCGCGGATAGGACGCTTTGAGCAATTCTATAATCTCACTCACTCGTTCCGGCTCCCCCAAATCGACCATTCGCCGCAGCACAAGACTTAGCTTAAGATATTGATCCCGACCAGAAGCATGTTCCATCCCTCGAAGCACGATCTTTTCATAAAGATCACACATTTCATCCGGGTAATGCTGGTGGAGTTCCTCTTTATAGTGCTCAATCGTTTCCAGGCCAGAGCGCTGCGCCAGCCTGAGCAATGCAGGCCACATCTGCTCATGCCGATAGAGTTCACCCAACAAGTAGACTTGGCTCCAGGCAGGAACTTCCTTTTCAATGGTATGGATCAGCTTCTGGCGAAACGCAGGCCATTCATCCGGCTTGACGAATGCCTTTAAGGTGGAATAGTAAGGGTCAAACTCACGCCCTTCGAGCAGCAGAAGCTCTGCAAACTGGATCACAGTCTCCGCATCATTTTCTTTCCTGGCGATTTCCAGCAGCCAGTTCTGGTACTGAGTCACCAATCCCGGCCACTGCGCTTTATACAGGGTAATGGCATCCAGGCACAGTTTACGGGCAGCGGCGTACTGTTCCTGTTCGATATAGATTTGAATCAGTTCCTGTCGGGGACGATTCAGGTGGATATTCTCCAGCAGCAACGCATGAATAACCGCTGGCGGGTCGCCCATGCGTTTCATCACATCCACTTTCAAGCGCAGGGCATTTTCTTTTTTGTACTCATCGAAATGATTGACACTTATGCGTTCGATGACCTGATCCAGAGCGGCGAACAGCGCCTCACGCTGCGACGGAAGCTCGACCAGTTCACTGGCCTGCCAGAGCAGTTCTGCGGGATAGTCCCAGCCCTGATACTGCGGTTTCTCGTGCTCCTCCAGGCAGTAATCAAATATTGCCTGCCGTATCTCGGCATCCCCTGCGGATGCCACCTCCTCCAGCAGTTGAAGCGCAAAACTGACGCAGCCGCTGAAATCACCAGACGAATCGTCAGCCTGATTCAGAAACGCAGGGACTGTCTCAATCACGGCCTTGAGGATGGGCAGCGCACGCTCCAACCGGCCATCGTTTAACATGGTCTCGGCTTGAGATAACAGGCCGCTTATTTCATGCCCTGCCCTCCGCGACCCCTGGTAATCGAGAAAGCCGCGCTCGGAATGTTTACGCGCAGCATCCTCTATCGCCCGTTGGTACAGGGATTGGTCTGGCGCTTCCAGGCCATACCGCAGCAGGATTTCGCTGCCAAGCGCTCTGTCTTTTTTCACCTGCTCCATCACAAGTTCAATCAGCTGTTTTTGAGACAGGGTTTCGACCACCTTGCGCACATCGGCGCGCTGCCTTTGTTTCGCCTGAGCTTTCGGTTTTCCCCGTTTCCGCGCGGTTCGGATGGCAAACAGCACCGCCGCTTCGTGCTTGCAGTACGGTCCCCACTCGTATGGACAGTCACAAACCAGCATCAGGTTGCCATCTGCATCCTGTTCGACCTCAACCTGGTATTCATAGGTACCCATCACCACGGCGGTCCAGACCCCATCCTCTTCTTCAAGATCGGTCACACTGCCTGATTTATAATAATCACGCCCACGTTCCAGTATTTCCGGGTCCATGACGGACTCGAAGTTGTCGAGGGTCAGCGGAAAATTCTCATCCATACCCACCTTCTATCGACCTACCCACTCATTAGCTCGCCGATCAGTACGCGCCTTCGCCTACCCCTGTTCCCAGCCTTTGGCCCGTTCGACGGCACGCTGCCACCCGCGATAAAGGGAGTCGCGCTGTTCAACGGACATACCCGGCTCGAAGGTGCGCTCGACCTTCCACTGTTTGGCAATCTCCGTCTGCGACGACCAGAAGCCGCTGGCTAACCCCGCCAGATAAGCCGCGCCTAACGCGGTCGTTTCGGTCACGGCGGGCCGCTGCACCTGTACGCCCAGGATGTCCGCCTGGAACTGCATCAGAAAGTCGTTCGCCACTGCGCCGCCATCCACGCGCAGGGTTTGCAGGTCCAGCCCGGAATCGGCTTTCATGGCTTCGACCACATCGCGCGTCTGGTAGGCGATGCTTTCCAGCGTGGCCCGGACGATGTGCGCCCGCCCGCTGCCGCGCGTCAGGCCGACGATGGTCCCCCGCGCATACGGGTCCCAGTGCGGCGCGCCTAAGCCCACGAAGGCCGGGACGATATAGACGCCGTCCGTGCCAGGGATGCTCTCGGCAATCGCCTGAGTATCCGACGCTCGTTTAATCAGTTGAAGTTCATCGCGCAGCCACTGGACGGCGGCCCCGGCGATGAAGATGCTGCCTTCCAGAGCATAGATATGTGGCCCCTCGGCCATCTGCCAGGCGACAGTGGTCAGCAGTTGATTCGACGATTCCTGCGGCTGTGGACCGGTGTTCAGCAGCATGAAACAGCCGGTGCCGTAGGTGTTTTTGCCGGTGCCCGGTTCAAAGCACACCTGCCCAAAGGTCGCCGCCTGCTGATCCCCGGCCATGCCCGCCAGCGCGATCGGCGCGCCAAACAGGTCGGCATTGGTTTCGCCGTAGACCATGCTGCTGGGCACCACCTGCGGCAGAATCGACTGCGGAATGTTCAGACGCTGGGTGATGGTGGTGGACCACCAGTGCTTGTGGATGTCGTAGAGCATGGTGCGGCTGGCATTGCTCACGTCGGTGATGTGCAGCCGCCCGCCGGTCAGCCGCCAGATGAGAAAGCTGTCGATCGTCCCAAAAGCCAGCTCGCCCCGTTCGGCCCGCGCCCGTGCCCCCGGCACCTGGTCCAGCAGCCAGGCGACTTTCGTGCCGGAAAAATAAGCATCGGTGACCAGCCCGGTCTTGGCGCGAATCGTCTGGTCGAAACCTTCCGCTTTTAACTGATCGCACATCTGGGCCGTGCGCCGGTCCTGCCAGACGATGGCGTGGTGAATCGGCTTCCCGGTTTTGCGGTCCCAGATGACGGTCGTCTCGCGCTGGTTGGTGATACCGATCGCCGCCACGTCTGCCGGGTCGATCCCTTGCATGACCTGCTGCGCGACCGCGTACTGGGTCTCCCAGATCGCCTCCGGGTCATGTTCCACCCAGCCCGGTTTGGGGTAAAGCTGAGCGAATTCCTGCTGGGCAGCATGCACGATCTGCCCGGCATGATCGAACAAAATCGCGCGGGACGAGGTCGTCCCCTGGTCGAGTGCGAGGATATAATTCGGCATGAGGCTTGTCCTGAAGCATCTTTTTCATAAGGCTCTGCCCGGCGTCCGAACCCTGCCCAATCTGGACACTCTCGGCAGCAGTGCTTATATACCTCACTTCGGGCGCTTCAACAAACGTCGGTTTGCGCGTGCCAAAGCCCATCTCAGCCAAAACTCACAAAAAAGTCGTCCAGTCTTTAAGTGATGCCTAAATTTGACAGTAAAAACGGCATTGCGCATAATAGCTGACCGTTAGACTCTGGCAGCCTGATTGCAAAATTCAACCCGAAGAGCGGCTGCCGTGTATAAGAGTCATCAGCATAAGGAGACACTATGTTACGAAAAGGATCATTTATACTGGTTTTGCTGATCCTGCTGGTGGGGATCTCCGGCTCCCTGACCGCCCAGGACAGCATGGCAACGACTGCGGAATGCGGCGCTGATGGTTATACCGGCAATTTCAAGTCCATTGAAATGGTCGATGCGATGACCCTCAAGATCAGCCTGTGCAATCCCGACCCTGCTTTCCCGTCGAAAATCGCGTTTGAAGGCTTCCCGATCAGCCCGTCGGAATACCTTGAATCGACCGGCGGCGGCGGCGACCTGGTAACAACCCCTGTGGGCACAGGCCCTTACACCCTGGCAAATTGGGACCTGGGCAACGAAATGGTCCTGAGCCGCTATGAGGGTTATTGGGGCGAAGTTGCCAAAGAACCGACCGCAGTCATCCGCTGGAACAGCGAAGCCACGACCCGCCTGACCGAACTCCAGGCCGGGACCGTCGATGGTATCTCGAACGTGGGCACAGGCGACTATCCCGTGGTTGAGGCTGATCCTAACCTCAAGCTGCTGCCCGGTGCCATCACCAACGTCCTGTATCTGGGCCTGAACAACACCAAACCCCCGCTGGATAACCTCGACGTGCGCCAGGCGATTTCTCATGCCATCGACAAACAGCGCATCGTCGACAACTACTTCCCCGCGGGTTCCGTGGTCGCCAATCAGTTTATGCCGCCGGTCCTTTTTGGCTACACGCCGGAAGTCGAACCGCTGGCCTATGATGTCGCTCTGGCGAACCAGATGCTGGACGACGCCGGTTTCCCCAAGGATGCCGACGGCGTGCGCTTTAGCCTCGACCTGAATTACCGCGATGTCGTGCGCGGCTACCTGCCCACCCCGGGCGCTGTGGCCGTCGACATTCAGGCGCAGATGGCTGAAGTCGGTGTGAAGGTCAACGTGGCACCGATGGAATCCGGCGCGTTTCTGGATGCAGTGGCGGCGGGCGATGTGCCCTTCTTCCTGCTTGGCTGGGGTGCCGATTACCCGGATGCCACCAACTTCCTCGATTTCCACTTTGGCGCAGGTTCTTCCTCAACCCCGCGGTTTGGCAACACCTTCCCGGAAATCACCGAACCGCTGACCCGTGCCTCTCAGCTCGGTAAGCCCGAAGAGCGCTATCCTGTTTATGTCGAAGCCAATAGCGCCATCCGCGACCTGGTCCCGATGGTTCCCATCGCGCATGGTGCCAATGCCAACGGCTGGAAAGCCAGCATTGACGGCGCGTATGTGGCCCAGGTGGGCGTGACCCAGCTGGGATGGATGGAAGACCCGGATGACGACAACATCATCTGGATGCAGAACGGCGAACCCATCAGCCTGTACTGCGCCGATGAAACCGATGGTGAAACGCTCATGGCCTGCGGCCAGATTAACGAACCGCTGCTGAACTACGAACCCGACACCGGCGAAGTCATCCCGTGGCTCGCCAGTTCGTTCGACATCAACGAC
>JAIOHO010000396.1 GCA_019912905.1 Anaerolineae bacterium | reverse complement strand
GCACCGCGCCCGCCGCCGCCGGAAAGCACCAGTGTCCGAATCGTCATGCGGTTTCCCCTGGGTAGTGGCTCATCTCGATGAATCGATTATATCCGTTTTCAAACTGTTTACCCACGCGATAGGGTAAGATTGTGCGCCTCGAACTGTATTTGCTCGTTGGTGGGCCGTGCCCTGACTGCACGCTGGAGGAGATTCGTCATGCGCATTACCGATATGCATATTACCCCGATTGCGATTACCGACCCGCCCCTGCTCAATGCGGCGGGGCTGCACGCCCCCTATGCGCTGCGCATCGTGGTGGAACTGGTCACCGACGATCAGATTTATGGCCTGGGCGAAGTGCCCGGCAGCGTCGAAACTGAGGAAGCGCTCAAAGCGGTGTGCGAAGTGGTTATCGGCCAGGACCCGTTCCAGTTGAACGCCCTCGATGCCGGGATTCGTGCCCGATTCTCCGCCGAAACCAGCGCGGCGCGCGGCGAAGCGCCTTGGGACAAGCGCCGCCTGGTGCATGTCCTCAGCGCCATCGAAGTCGCCTGTTTCGATCTGATGGGCAAGGCGACAGGCCGACCGGTGGTGGACCTGCTCGGCGGTCGGGCGCGGGACCGCGTGCCGTTTTCGGCTTACCTGTTTTACAAGTACGAGGGCGCAGGCGGACCGCTGGGCATGGGGATCGACCCCCACGCGACCGGGTGGGCGGCGGCCCGTCAGAAAGCGGCGCTCGACCCGGCGGGCATTGTGGCAGAAGCCCAGGCGATGTGCGCAGAATACGGCTTCCAGTCGATCAAGCTAAAGGGCGGTGCCTTTGAACCGCGCGTCGAAGTCGAGTCGATGCAGGCACTGCAAGAAGCTTTCGGGCCGGATGTCCCCCTGCGCCTCGATCCGAACGCCATCTGGAAAGTCGAGACGGCCATCGAGTGGGGCAAGAAGCTGGAAGGCGTGCTGGAATATTATGAAGACCCGGTGCGCGGCCAGGAGAATATGGCGCGTGTGGCCCAGGCCGTGAACCTGCCGCTGGCGACGAACATGTGCACGACCTCGTTCGACGATATTCCTGGCAGCATCCGGCTGAACTCAGAAGCGATCATCCTCAGCGACCATCACTTCTGGGGCGGTCTGCGTGCGTCGCTGGGGCTGGCGCGCATCTGCCAGACGTTCGGGCGGGGTATGTCGATGCATTCCAACAGTCATGTCGGCATCTCGCTGATGGCAATGGCGCATCTGGCGGCGGCGGTCCCCAATCTGACCTATGCTTGTGACACGCATTATCCCTGGCAGTCGGAAGAAGTCATCGTCGGCGGGCGGCGGACATTCGAGGAGGGTGCACTGGTGATTTCCGATGAGCCGGGCCTGGGCATCGAACTCGACCGCGACATGCTCGCCAAACTGCACGTACAGTATCTGACCAGCGGCCTCCAGCGCCGTGATGATGAAATCGAAATGCAGAAGGTCCAGCCCGGGTGGAAGTTCGAAGCCGTTCGGTGGTAGGAAAATACAGGGGTCAGACGGTATTGGCTGGCGATGGCGCGCAGAAGTGGACTGAAAATCGGATTGTTCCGAGATCGAATGTTATAATCGTTAATGTTTCGCATTTTTAGAGCGATACTACAATGGAGTCAGAGATTATTCTGGGAGATTTTTGATCCATGTTCAAGAGACTGCTCGTAATGACACTGTTTCTGATGCTTTTTGCGGCGCTGCTGCCGGTAAGTGCCCAGGCGGGTGTGCGCGTGGTTTGCCCGGATGGGCAGGTGATCGAAAACGGCGTGGAAATCATCGTCAATATGCGTCCCGGATTTACCTATACCGCGACCGCCATCGGTATCAATGGTTTTGACCCGATTCTGGCAGTGAGCGACCAGAATGGGGCCAGCCTGTGTGCCGACGACGACCCCGCGGCGACGACCTACAGCGTCAACCTGCCGACGACCGGTCTGGTTCCGCAGTCGGTCTTCAGCTCGCAGGTTCCGTTTTCGCACAGCTACAGCGGTTTTCACGATATTTCCGTGGTGGTGGGCGGGTTCGAGGACATGACCGGCGAGTTCGTCGTCGTCCTCGAAGGCATGGCGGTCACCAGCGCCGATGGCTCCGGTGTGAGCGCAGGTGATCCGTTCAGCTTGCACATCACGCCGAATATGACGGCCTCAGGCGTCCCGATCACGACGTATATGATTTCGGTCACGGACAGCCTGGACCCGCTGATGAAGATCATGGATACAGACGACCAACCGTTCGTCTTTGACGATGGCACCTATTTCGCCTGTGATGACGCGGGCACTACCGATCTCTGCTGGGGCGAATCGTACTCCCTGGTCGGGTCGTATGTCTCGCGCACACAGGGGCGGCAGCTCCCCGGCGGCAGCCTGGATGCGATGATGATCATCCCCATTGAAGAGCTGGATATGGGGCCGGACGAGGATGCCTATCTCAACTGGAAAATGACCAGTTCCAGCAACCAAACCTCTGGCGATTATGTCGTGGTGTATCATCTGGGCACTGGCGTGTTCGGTGACTCGAATGGGGGCAGTGCCCAATCCACCGGCGAGATCGACACCGCCGGGAACCTGCACCAGTGGGCGAGCTTCGCCAGCGCCACCAGCCAGTACAGTGACACGCGCTGGAACGCGGCTCAGGCTTCCGGTGCACCCGACACGGACTCGTGCGGCGATGTCGATACTGCCTGGGCATCTTCCAGTGCTACCGGCTCCGATGTGCTTACCCTCGATTACGATCAGGCGGTGGTTCCCAGGCAGATCAACGTCTACCAGACTTATAATCCCGGCTCGATTATCAAGGTCGAGGTGGTCAACAGCGCGGGCGGCGCGCCCATCACCCTTGCAAAGAGCGATGACCCGCCCGGCAACACCGCCTGTCCGGGGGTCTTCACCATCAACATCAGCGACGTAAATGTGCCCATCGACCGGGTCATGGTCTACGTCGACCAGACCATCGGCGGCAGTTGGAACGAAATCGACGCGGTGGAACTGGTGGGTGTGCCTCCCTCGCCTGCGGATGTGTAGCCGCAGCCAGTACCGTCTCTGCATATCGGAAAATCAGGGGCAGGCCGTCCCTGATTTTTTATTGGCGGATGATCTGCGTTACAATCCGGCTTTCTGGTCAGAGTCGTATTGGATTTCCCTGGCCCGCTTGAACGCGCTGTCTGAGGTCATCAATGCCCTTTGTGGAAACGTCCGGCATCTGGTATGCCGACCACCGCGACCCGACGATCCATCGCCTGCCCGTGCTGCTGATTCACGGCGCGGGCGGCACACACCTGGATTGGCCCGCTGAACTGCGCCGCCTGCCGGAGGCCAACACCCTCGCGCCGGATTTGCCGGGTCATGGCCGCAGCAAAGGCTCAGGCCGGAATTCGGTCGGTGCTTATGCGGCGGATATGGTGACGCTGCTGGATGAACTTCACCTGCCGCGCGCCATTATCCTCGGCTTCAGCATGGGTGCGGCGGTGGCGCTGCTGCTGGCCCTGCATCACAAAGCGCGGGTCGCGGGTCTGATCCTGATCGGCGCGGGTGCCCAGATTTCCGTCAATCCGGCCATCCTGGATGGCTTGCAGCAGGACTTCCAGCAAACCGTCCGGCTGCTGATCGACTGGCAGTGGTCCGAGTCGGTGGGAGAACAGGTGAAGCGGCTGAGTATGCGGCGGCTGATGGACACCGACCCGGCGGTGCTGCTGAACGATTACCGCGCGGCAGACCGCTTCGATGTACGCGACCAGTTGGCGCAGGTTCAGGCCCCCGCGCTCGTGATTGGCGGCACAGCGGACCGGATGATTCCTTTCTCACAGAGTACCTTTCTGCACGAACATCTGACCGGCTCGCGGTTAGTCCGAATCGACGGCGGAGGGCACATGATGGCCTTGGAACAACCGCAGGCCATAGCCGACGCGGTCCAGACCTGGCTGATGGAGACGTATCCATGAGCCGCCAACTGCCCGGCGCGCAGCATCTCAACGTCCTCTGGCGAGCGGTCAACGCCGCCGCGGAACTGCGCGAACTGACGCGCACGCGCCGCACTTACGTCTTTAACACCAGCAGCCCGATCACTTTCTATCTGCGCGCCGAAAAAGCGGATGTGCACATCGCCCGCTGGCATCTGCCAAAGGTTGAGGTCACGTATCGCCTGGAGGGATCGTTTGGCTGGCGGGCCACTGCCGAACAGGATGATGCCGGGGTGTATGTCGTCGCTCACCGGCGGTGGGTCCTGGGCGAATTATCGAGCGCATCGTTCGCGGTGGTCGTGCCGCATGATGCCTTTCTGGTGCTCAAACTGGTTGATGGGCGCGTGATTTTCGAGCATGTCGAGGGTACGCTGCAAGTGC
>JAIOHO010000395.1 GCA_019912905.1 Anaerolineae bacterium | reverse complement strand
AAAACAGGCCTGATGGAACGCTGAACATGACCAATCTGGACGCCCTTCGATCATCGCTGCCAGGAGCGCAGCGCCGCCCGTGCCTCGTCCGTATCCATCCGCATCAGCAGTTCCGCCGCAGCCTGAGCCATCCGGCGGTTGCGGTCACGCAGCGCTTCGCTCAGGCCCGGCACCGCCACGATACCCAACGCCTCCAGCGCGCCGCCTGCCGCCTGCCGCACCACATCGTTGCGGTCCAGCAGCGCCTCTACCAGCCCCGGCACTGCGGACGGTTCGTTCATCCCCCACAGCGCTTCACACACGCTCCGCCGCACTTTCCAGTCCTCATCATGCAGCGCTTCAATCAACCCCGGCACCGCCGCCTTGCCCATCTTGCTCAACGCCCCGGTCGCCAGCCAGCGGATATTGCCGTCGCGCTCCTTGTTAATAATCTCGATCAGGTATGCCACACTCTCCGGGTCGCCGATCTCACCCAGCGTTTTAACTGCCGCGCCGCGGATGCGCGCATCTTCATCGGACAAGGCCTCGATCAACCCCGGTACCGCCGCAAAATCCGTATTATTCGTCTGCTTCGCCAGCATGAAGGCCGCGTCCACCCGCACGTCACGCAGCGGATGCTGCACCGCTTCCACCAGCGCTGAGTAAGCCGAAGGGTGATTCATCTGCGCCAGGCTGCGCAGCGCCGCGCGCCGTTCCTCCGCTCTGGGGTTATCCAGCGCTTCGATCGCCTGAATCACCGCCCGCGGCGCATCCTGGGCCAGCGAGATCGTATGCGGCTTATATTCCCCGCGCACCTCGCGCAGCCGCTCCAGCAGTCGATCCCAGGGCATATTCATCGGGTCCGTAAAATCGAGATACTGCATCACCTCCAGCTGGGGATGCAGCATCGGCGTGGGCCGCAGCATCACCGGGATGACCTTCACCCCGGCCCCCTGTGCGAATGCCCACTCGTAAGTCACATATTCCGATATCCGCGCTTCAGGCGAAATCACCAGCACCAGCGCAAACGACTCCCGGATCGCATGATTAATCGCCTCGCGCCAGTTTTCGCCTGCGCGCAGCTGCTCATCGTCAATCCACACCTTGAAGCGGGCCGTCTGAACGCGGTGAATCAGCTGATTCGCAAATACCCGGTCGTCGTGCTTGTAAGAAATAAACACGTGCTGGCCCATCATCGGCTCCTCGATCTGCGGCGGTTAAAACCGAAGTTTATTGATGCACGCTCGTACCCTTGCGGCATGTCGCAGGCAGCAGGGTGCTGGACGAACGACTTAAGACAATGGATGATCGGAGGGTTCATACCCAACTTCTCAAATTTTAGCACGCCTTTCTCGCTTTTGCGTTCATTCACAGCTCCAGATCGCCCGCGCCGGACCCCAATCCAACCTTGTCACGTCTCCGGGTCGGGTGTATCCTAAACCGGTCACATCACCCCCAAATCACATCTCCGTTTCCATTAGCACTCTTATAAGAAGTTTGCTAGAAGTGCTTGACGCCTTTGTGCATTTCTGCTATATTGTCAGCGTGAAATTAGCACTCTCGCGTTTGAGTGCTAATCGTGTCCATGAACTCAGCAAAAGCTTTGCAACTACGTTTGGAGGGACGAATGGCTATTAATCTGCGCCCGTTGGGCGATCGAATCCTGGTGGAACCTGCTGAACAGGAAGAAACCTTTGCCGGGGGCGCACTCGTGCTGCCCGAAACCGCCAAGGAAAAACCACAGCAGGGAACTGTCCTCGCTGCTGGCGAAGGCCGTCGCGATGAGGACGGTAAACGCGTGCCGATGGATGTCAGCGTGGGCGATCGCGTGCTGTTCGCCAAATATGCCGGCACCGAGATCAAGCTCGACGGTAAGAAACTGTTGATCATGAAAGAGGGTGACATCCTGGGAATCGTCGATAACTAAACCTCGACGGCATCACCAGGATGTTTTTACACTCGCACACATAAGAATTCTGGAGGGACAATCCACATGGCTAAACAGCTCATTTTTCAAGAATCGGCACGCGCCAGCCTGAAGCGCGGCGTCGATAAACTGGCCGACGCGGTCAGCACCACCCTGGGGCCGAAGGGCCGCAACGTCGCCCTCGATAAGAAATTTGGCGCGCCCACCGTCACCCACGATGGCGTCACCGTCGCCAAAGAAATCGAACTCGACGACCCGTTTGAGAATATGGGTGCCCAGCTTCTGAAGGAAGCCGCCACCAAGACCAACGACATCGCCGGCGATGGCACCACCACCGCCACCGTCCTGGCCCAGGCCATCGTCAACGAAGGCCTGAAGAACGTCGCCGCCGGTGCCAACCCCATGCTGCTCAAGCGCGGCATCGAAGCAGCCACCGACGCCATTACCAAGAACATCCTGGCCCAAGCGATCCCGGTCGAAACCAAAGAGAAAATTGCCCAGGTCGCCAGCGTCTCGGCGCAGGACAACGAAATCGGCAATCTGATCGCCGAAGTCATGGACAAAGTCGGCAAAGACGGCGTCGTGACGGTCGAAGAAAGCCGCGGCCTGGATTTTGAAACCGAGTACGTCGAAGGGATGCAGTTCGATCGCGGCTACATCAGCGCCTATTTCGTCAGCAGCCCCGAAGCGATGGAAGCCGTCATCGAGGAACCCTACATCCTCATTCATGACAAGAAAATCAGCGCGGCTCAGGACATCGTCCCCATTCTGGAAAAAATGGTCCAGATCGGCAAGCGTGACATCGTTGTGATTGCCGAAGATGTCGATGGTGAAGCCCTGGCAACTCTGGTGCTCAACAAGCTGCGCGGCATGCTCAACGTGCTGGCAGTCAAGGCCCCCGGCTTTGGCGATCGCCGTAAAGCGATGCTGGCCGACATTGCCATCCTGACCGGTGGCACGGTCATCAGCGAAGAAACCGGGCGCAAGCTCGAAACCGTCACCCTGGATGACCTGGGCCGTGCGGCCAAAGTGGTCAGCACCAAGGAAGACACCACCCTCATTGACGGCGCGGGCGAAGAATCGGCCATCAAGGGCCGCATCGAAGAAATCCGCCGCGAAGTCGAAAACAGCACCAGCGATTACGACCGCGAGAAATTGCAGGAACGTCTCGCCAAGCTGTCCGGCGGTGTGGCCGTCATTCGTGTCGGCGCGGCCACCGAAACCGAACTCAAAGAGAAGAAGCATCGCGTGGAAGACGCCCTCAGCGCGACCCGCGCTGCCGTCGAAGAAGGCATTGTCCCCGGCGGCGGTGTGGCTCTGCTCAATGCGGTGGCTGCACTCGACGACGTGAAGCTCGACAACGAAGATGCCAACACCGGTGTCGCCATCATGCGCAAGGCCCTCGAAGTGCCCATGCGCAAGATTGCGGCCAACGCCGGTGCCGATGGCGCGGTCATCATCGAGAATGTCCGCCGCCAGCAGAAGAGCAAGAAAAATCCTCGGATCGGCTACAACGTCATGTCGAATAATTACGAAGACATGATCGAAGCCGGTATCCCGGACCCGGCCAAGGTGACTCGCGGCGCGGTCGAGAATGCGGCCTCCATTGCCGCCATGATCCTGACCACCGAAGCGCTCATCACCGACATCCCCGAACCGGAGAAATCAATGCCCGGTGGCGGCCCAGACATGGGCGGGATGATGTAATTCGTCCTTCACAGGACACCCGATTTTCAGCAGGGGCGGCTTCGGTCGCCCCTGTTTTGTTTCCCAGATTACACGTTTGGTTAAGGATTTCGTGCGGAGTTATGCGCAGTTTGCCAGTGGGTTCAGCTTTTCTGAACCGCTAACAGCCAAGACCTGACGGCTACCCGGCTTCCCACTACAGCTTGATAATCTCCATGTACAGCGTCCAGCGGGTCGAGTTGGTCTGGTCCACGAAGATGCGGAACATGCGATAATCCGACCCGGTGCATTCACCGCCGACATACGCGGTAATCGCGCTGTTCGTCGGCGTCCACCAGTTCACCCGTGACTGCTCGGCGTCACTGAGCACACGTGAAAATTCGAAAATCGGACGGTAGCGGTCTTGCAGCGGGAACCGGCAGGTGATGCGGCTCGACCCGCGAAACACATTGCCCATGTCATCGCGCGCCACGCTCAGGCGCAGCCAGTAGGCTTCGTCCCCGCGGTTGGCCCGATACAGATCGGTCGCCGAGGTGGGCAGCGGAGTCCCGAACTGCTGCTCCAGAGCCGATTTCGCGGCCTCTCCATCGACCACGTTGAGCGGGGCCAGCACCTGACTGTAGGCCAGGTCGTTCAGCGGCCCGGCGGCAATCAACCCACACAGAAACGCCAGCAGCACAAACAGCAGCACCCAGGCGACAAAACTGCGAATCATAGGCATCCCTCCGGCGGGTAAGTATAGCGCGACTCCCGATTTTGTGCTGAGGATTCGTCACGTCGGATCGGCGATAAAACGCGTATTTTCGAATACCGCCACCACGGTCCCCATATCATTGCTCGGCATCGTCTCAGCCACATGGAATCCCAG
>JAIOHO010000394.1 GCA_019912905.1 Anaerolineae bacterium | reverse complement strand
CCCCAATTGGATCATAAGCAGGACAGCGGCGATGAAGATCAGCATGCCACCGGTGGTGATCAAGACACCGTTGATCGGCGGGATGCCCAGCAGCAGGATCAGCAGCCCCAGGTTCAGGGTCAGCCAGATGTCCCAGCGGATTTTGGGGCCCGGCAGGCCGTTACGCGATGCCACCAGCAGCGGCAAAATGCCAAATGCCAACTCTGTCAGCGCGCCGAGCGTAATGAAATGCACCCGCATCCAGCGCAGTCCGGCAAACGCGGGCAGAAGTTGGAGATTGATTAACGAGGCGTCCAGCGCGCCCAGCACCGCCAGCGCAACGAACAGAAAGGTCACGAGAAAATAGGGATTGAACACAAGGCTTCTCCTCCGTATTCGGGTGTATTTCAAAATCCTGGGGTCTTACCGGCGGCGTTCCTGGCCGAGCTGTTCGCGGGCTTTTTCCCCGCTGAACGGATATCCCATCACAACACCTGCTACACAGAAGTCGAACAGGCCGCCCGCAATCGGCACCAGCGCGATGAGCGCGAGTACCGTCCCCAGCGTATCCTTGACCACCAATAAACCAATGGACATTAGGATGATGCCCATGACCACGCGCATCATCCGCCCCCGACTGCTGGTCATAAACGTCACGAATGTCATCTCTTATCTCCTGTTTATTCCCTCTAATTAAGCAATGCGTGCCGCGAGAAAAACCAAACGGGTTTCGGCTTCTACACCGCGTTTAGCGCCTTCTGGTGTGATGACCGTCGCTCCTGAAGAAACGGGATATCGTTCATCATCAACGGTCATCCACCCGGTTCCTTCGAGAAAGTGATACACGGCCAACGCCTCAGGATGCAGCGGAATCTTCTGTCCAACGTCGAGACTGCCAACAATCACTTTGAGCTTCTCGTTTTCTGCCAATATCTGTGGCTGTGGGCCTACGGACGAAAAGATAGCCTTCTCGCGCCAATCTGGATAAAATGTGGACTGTATCATGTTCGTCTCCTTATGGATGTATATGATCTGAAAAAGGCGGCTAATGGCTTGCGCCGGGCAGATACGTTCACAATCACCGGTATAGGTACACGCCTGAGGATTTGCGACAACCGCAATTGCTCCCCTCATCGCGAGCGCGTCGGTCGGGCATACCACGACACACATACCGCAGCCCGTGCAGCGGTTGGCATCAATGATGGGTACAGGGCGCTCTTCTTGCCCGGGTTGTGCCATACTTGTCTACCCTCACCATTTTGCTCAACTCAGCGTAAGCTGTAGATGGGAAGCCGTCTTCGACTTTTGTCGAATTTGAGTTGCATGAATCTTGCAGGTCTTGTCCAGCCGGACGATAATAGATGGCATGGACTGATCGTTTATCCAGGATTAATTCAGTAGAAATAAGGAAGAGAATGGATGCGAGCGATGAGGCGATCCAGGCCTTAACCGCAGTTCCCTACTTCGCGGATGTCGATGCTGCCCTTGTAGCGATGATCGCCGGACAGACTATCCGACAGGAATACGATACCGGTCAGGTGGTTTTCCTGGAGGGTGAACAGGAGGTTTCGCTCTACATCGTCCAGCAGGGCTGGCTCAAGGCGGTTAAAATTTCACCCGATGGCCGTGAACAGGTGCTGCATTTCATCGGACCGGGTGAGGTATTCAATGCGATTGGCGTTTTTGTCGAATCCACCAATCCCGCGACGGTCATTGCGCTTGAACCAGCAACTGTGTGGGTCATCCCACAAAATGTCATATTGAAGCTGCTGGATGACTATCCAGAACTGGCCCGCGTCGTTATTCAGCGTCTGGCAGGTCGTGTCCAGCAGTTGATTGCCATGGTAGAGGACCTTTCGC
>JAIOHO010000393.1 GCA_019912905.1 Anaerolineae bacterium | reverse complement strand
CTGCTGGAGAATCCAGACAGCCAGAAACGCCATCAGCAGCAGTTGGCCGATGTCCAGCGGCAGCGGAAAATTGGCTTCGGTGGCAACGAGGGTCCGCAGTGGAGCCAGAATGAGTAAGAACATCAGGGCGGCCAGGGGTGTGATGGCCGACAGAACCACAAAGGCCACCCCTGCCACCCCGATAATCAGTAACGCGACCGATTGGGAAGCCACCAGCAAGCCGGTGACGACGGCAGCAATCAGCCACAAAAGGTGTCGTTCATTCACAGCACGCTGCGGAAATGGTCGATCGTGCGCTGCAAACCCTCGCGCAAATCGACTTTCGGCTCCCAATTCAACAGAGTGTGAGCACGGGTAATATCCGGCTGGCGCGTCTGAGGATCGCCTTTGATGCGCTCCTGAGCTTTGTAGATGATGCCTGCGGGATTTTGCGTCAGCTCATTGACAACCTGTGCGAACTGGAGAATCGTCATTTCGTGCGGATTGCCAATGTTCACCGGCTCGTTGAAATCGGACATGAGCAGGCGGTAGGCCCCCTCCACGAGATCGGAGACATACTGGAAGCTGCGCGTTTGAGCGCCATCCCCATAAACCGTCAGGGGTTCCTGCCGCAGCGACTGAGCGATGAAGTTCGGGACCACCCGCCCATCGGCAAGGCGCATGCGCGGGCCGTAAGTATTGAATATACGCATAATGCGCGTATCCACCCCGTGCGCACGATGATAGGCCATGACCAAGGCTTCGGCGTAACGCTTGGCCTCATCATAGACACCGCGTGGGCCAATGGTATCGACATTGCCGACGTATTCTTCACGCTGTGGGTGTTCCAGTGGATCGCCATAAATTTCCGATGTCGATGCCAGCAGGAATTTCGCTCCCTTTGCCAGTGCGACACCCAGCGCGTTATGGGTGCCGAGCGCGCCCACTTTAAGAGTCTGAATCGGGAATTTGAGGTAATCAATCGGGCTGGCTGGAGACGCAAAATGAAGAACCGCATCCACCGGGCCTGCCAGATAGATGTAGTTGGTGACGTCATGGTGGACAAAGTGGAAATTGCGATTGCCGGAAAGATGAGCGATGTTCGCGACGTTGCCGGTGATCAGATTGTCCATCGCGACAACCTGATGGCCTTCGGCCAGGAAACGGTCACACAGATGTGACCCAAGAAAACCGGCCCCACCCGTAATCAAAACGCGCACAGTCAGACTCCTTTAGCGATTGCCAGCGTCGCGCGCAGTTTATCACAAATTATTACAACGACGTACTGTGAATCTCAGACTTTGACTTTACCCTCGCCGCGCGCTCTGAGCCTATCCAGCGTGCGGGCAAATTCCGTGTCAAACACTTCCCAGGCCAGGGCGTTTTCCAGACAGACTACGACAGAACGCAGATTCTTGATGTCTTCAAATGTGAAGTCGATGATTTCCGCGATCATCAGGCGGGCACAGCTTTCCAGGGGGTATCCCAGTGTGCCGGACGAAATTGCCGGGAGGGCGAGGGATTTTAGGCCGTGTTCCTCGGCCAGCCACAGACAGCTGCGGGTGAGATTCGCCAGCTTGCCGCGTTCGCTGCCCTCACCCCAGCGGGGCGCAACTGCGTGAATCAGTTTCTCGCAGCAGAGATTACCTGCCGTCGTCATGACCGCTGAACCCACGCGGCACCAGCCAATTTCCAGACAGGCCTCAGTGACATCGGGACCGGCTTCGCTTGCAAACACCGGATCAAGCGACAGATTGGGATCTGTTACGTGGACCAGAGCACCTACAGACAGCCCCAAAAGCTCATCCTGAATCATGCGAATGTTGACTTTGTTCACCTTCGCTTTCATGACGGGCAGCCTGTGAATGGTCACATGTTGCGTTCATTACACCATTTTCTTAGTCTCGCCGTCAATAGCTCGTGCGTTCGGCCCATTGGCGATCACGCCGAGCAGCAGCACAAAGCCGTAAGCCAGGTCATTCACAAAGACACTGTTGTCTACCAGACCATGACTCAAAAGGTTTATCATGCTGCCCATCACGCCGACCACCAGCGCAAAATATATGGGATTGTGTTCCGATCGCAACTGCTGATAGAAGCGGGCCGCCTGAATCCAGAAGACAACCTGAATCCAGGCAAATACTGCGACGCCGAAAATCCCCAGGCGCACCCAGAAATCGAGCAGGAAGTTGTGGGGATGCGACAAGTCCGGTTCTTGCCAGGCATCGGGCAGAATATAACGACTGCGAAATGCATACAGAAATTGGTCCAGGCCGAGGCCGGTAATCGGATGCTCGCGAATCGCGTTGAGTGCGCTGTTCCAGACCCGGATGCGTGCAAAATTGGTGCCGCTGGTGAAATCCAGCAGGCGCGCAAACCGCGCCGATTGCAGCGCAAGCGCAAGCGCTGCCGTGCCCAGCGCGAGAACACCTGCCAGAGGCCGAAGTGCCCGCCGCCGCCAGATCAGCAGCAGAACGCTGGCACCCGCCACAGGCACACCGATTAACAGGGCACCCGCGCTCTGACTCAAGAGTACGGCGGCTGCCATTGCCAGAAACGCTGCAACCGCGACCCCTCTCCGGGTGCGGTCCACGGAACTCAGCAGGTAGGCAAGCGCGAAGGGCAGGCAGCGCCCCAGAAACAACCCCAGGTTGTTGGGCGACCCATAGACACTCGCCAACCGGTGCACACCTGCTTCTGCGGTGATGATCGATTCACCTTGAAAAAACATCCACAGCCCGATGACGGACACGACCAATCCTGCCAGCCACAGACTAACCGTAATCATCAATTGACTGTGTGAACTGCGCGCGGTCCTGCGGAAGATCAGGTAGAAAAGCGCTGGTTCCAGAATCAGGGTGCGCAGTTCAGTGATGGCTTGCGGGCGCAGTTCGGCCCAGGATATGGACAGCATACCCAGCCCGACCCAGGCCAGAACTGCCCAGTCCATAGCGGAAAACCGGACGCGAAATGCCCATCCCAGGCTCACCTGTCGGCGTGCACGTCCGAAGTCGCTGAACAGGCGCAGCAGCCAGGCCGCTGCGGTGATGAGGATCAGGACTTCGGACATTGGAAACGAAAAGACGAACAGCTCGACCGGAAACAGAAAAAAAGGTGCCCAGAAGATCGTCAGAATCAGGCCAAGATCGACCCGATTAAAGAGAATGACAAACAGGATCAACGCCGCCGCGAGGGTGAGAATAAGACCCGGTTGGACATAGATCACGCCGGCTGTAACCACCGCCAGGCCCAACTGCACCGACTCGCGGCGGAAAATTGCCGGGGTCGCATCTCCCCAGGTGAGCAGCATGCCGATCATTAAGGCGAGCGACGTCGCCGCGCTGACGGCCAACTGTCGGGCGCTGCTCAGATTCTGCCAGACCCGCAGCATAGGCCGCAGGAATTTTCCCCAGGAAAGCTGCGCGCCGGTGATAATGGCCGCCAGAAGGCCGATCCCTGTGCTGAACCAGGCCACCGCAATCTGCCGGTCAAAGGCATCGCGCAGACTGCCGGAACTGACGGCATACCCCACCAGTGCCCAGCGATCGACCGTATCATCGGGAACCAGATCATCTGCCGTGACGCGCAGCGTGTGCGGGCCGGGTCGCAAACCCTGTGACACAGAAACCAGAGTCTGTTTGGGTTCTCGTGTATTGCTGGTCAGGACGATATAGGCGTTACCTGCTGGATCGGTCGGCACGGCATTGGCCTGCTGACCATCGACGGTGGGGTAGAGATAGGCGACGTAATTATCCTCGTTCAGCAGCAGCGCGACATCCTGACCCTGAAAGTCGAACTCGAAGCGGCTGTCGTTCACCCATCCGATGTCTGCCCCCAGGCTGCTAAAGGTCCAGACACCGCTGTAACGGGCATAAGGATTAGTCACAGGATAGAGGCCATCCAGCGCACCGGAATGTGCTGGGCGATTCACCAGAGCCTGCCAGAGTGCAGTGGGTTGGCCGGAGGCATCGATCACCGCAAAACCCCAGAGTGGATCATCGGGTGGCACTTGCGGCTGCCAGTGCTGCATAATCATAGCACCCAGCCAGGGCCATTCGCGCTCGGCTCGGTCCAGCGCCAGAAGTGTATCCTGCACGCGGGTATTGGAATCCGTGCTTCCCCAGATGGAGGGCGGCCCCGACCAATCGGCAGGCAAACTGTTCCAGCCCCAGTTCGCAGCCCAGAGCGCCGTTTTGCCATCACCATTGGCAAGCATAATCTCGCGCAGGGCGACGATTCTGGAAAAATTCAGATGATCCTCTGCCACCAGGCGGTCATCGGGTGGGGAGTCAAAGCCATAGGGTTTGGCGGCGACCACATCCATGAAATCCTTTGCGCCGAGCGCATACAGGTCGCTCAGGTAACGCAGGTCGCTGAGGTTGTGTGGCCCTTGCTCGACTGTTGGGGCCAGTGCCGCCGCAATGACAGTAGCTGTGGGGTCGGCGCGATGAATACTCGTATACGCCCCCTGGAGCAGCGCCGCATAAGCCGACGGTCGCGGGTCCGACTCACCCCAGGCTTCGGTCAGATTCGGCTCATCCCAGATCTGATAGTAATCAATGGAATTGGCATAACGCTCGGCAAACGCCCCCGCAAACCGGGCGAAGTCTGCCGGATCGTCCGGGGGCGCAGTCGATTGACCGCTGCTGCGCGACCATTGGGGCGAGTGCATCAGGACCGCGACCAGGCGGAGGTCAGGATGCTGATTCAAGGCACTCACGATGCCATCGTACTGCTCCCAGCGATAATCGCCCTGATGGGATTCGACCACATCCCAGCGGAAAAACTGGCGCACCCAGGTGACA
>JAIOHO010000392.1 GCA_019912905.1 Anaerolineae bacterium | reverse complement strand
CCGCCGCATCGCCCGCTTCCGTCATCCCTAGATCGAACCCTTCCAGAGCAGACTCGACATTTTCGGCCAGGGGGTCGTGTCCGGGCGGCGCAGCCTCGTAGGTCGGAATACCGATCAGCAGCTGAGTCCCTTCGCCTAACTGACTGACCGCCGTCGCGTAAGTGTCCACCTGATAAGCCATCCACTGAGCATAATCTTCCGCCGTGCTCAGACCGCTGTTATAGGCCATGATCGCCATCTGGTCGGTCAGCAGAGCCACACTCTGTTTGTAGGTTTCCTGCCAGATCGTGCCGGGAACGATGAGCGGCGGTACAGGAACACTGGCATTCTCAGGACTCCAGTCCGGCGGTATGGCGACCGCGATAGGCACACTTTCGCCGATGCTCGTCCGCACCTTGCGCAGCAGCGCCAGGAAATCCTCGTTGCCATCCCATACCGGCTCGACGTTCAGGAAAATACCGTCGAAGCCAAGTTCGTTGACGACACTGGCGCTGAAGTCAGCCACATTCTGCTGGAGTTCCTCGTTATCCAGGCGATAGCCATCCTCACCCAGTTCAGCCGGAAAGCCGATCCAGCCGTAGAGATTCAGTTCCGGGTAGGCCTGCTTGATGTCCTGGGCAAATGTCCGCACTGCACCGAAGTTTTCCGCGCCACGCCAGGTGGCATCTTCCTGAAGCCAGCTCACCCAGGCGTAGACTGTGCCGATGCGATTGTCGCGCAGTTGGGCGACAAAATCCGCAATCTCCTGAGGCTGGCGCGCCTCATCGGTCCATTCCGTCCCCACCCAGATCACGTGCGGCAGCGTCTCGGTTTCAGCAGGTTTCAGACCCCGAAGGAACATGACCACACCGACCAGAATCACCAGTGCCACGAGGATTCCCACGACCAGGCGCAAACGCGGAATCCGAAGCGTCGGCAGCGTGATTTTCACCCGGTCGGATGGCAGCAGATGCTGCGTGCTGCGCGGCGCGGGAGTGGCCGACTGCCCCCGGCGCTCACGGCGGCGGCGCTGACGTTCGCGGGCCTTCCCCTGGCGTCGCGGTTCTTCTTCCGGGGTATTCGATTCAGATGAAGGTTGTTCAGGGTCCACGTACACTCTCGCCTATTCGTGCCAGCACTGTCATCCCGATAATTTTGCCAGTAATGCCGGCCCCATCACCAGCAGGCCGACCACGATTGAAGCCACCACCCCCAACAAAACGGCGGCGGATGCCACGTCCTTACCCACCTTCGCCATCGGATGCAGGCCCGGTGAGGAAATATTGATCGCCGCCTCGACTGCCGCGTTGATAAACTCCGCCATCCAGACGATGGTGATCGCCAGGATCAGCATCGCCAGCCCGGTCAGATCGACTTCCAGCCAGACCGCCACTGCCAGCACGCCGATACTTGCCGCCGCCTGAATGCGCGTGTTTTTCTGCCGCCGCAGCATATAGAGCCAGCCTGCCAGCGCATAGCCCAGGCTGCTCACCCGGTCACGGCTGGTAATCGGGCTGTACTCGTCCGGGTCGATCTTCATGGTGCTGGTCAAATCCTCGATGACCTTATTGGCTCGCATGGTGATCACTTTCCAGATCAGGGACGATCATCACCGGGATGCCCAGTATCTTTAAGGCTGCATCCTGCGCCGCCCACATCTCGGTTCGATGCGCGGTCGTGTCGTGATCGTAGCCCAGCAGGTGCAGCGTGCCGTGTACCACCAGCAGTATGAAGCTGTGCATCCGATCATGGCCTTCACGATCTGCCTGCGCTGCCGCATAGGGATAGGCGATGATCAGGTCCCCCAGATAAGGCAATTCGTTCGTGTCCATCACGGGCGGGGTATCTGCCGAAAACGAGAGGACGTCCGTTGGCGCGTCCACACCCCGGTACTGCCGGTTCAGGTCGGCCACAGCCGCATCGTCAGTGAGCACGATGGTCAGGTCAGCTTCGACCTCATGCCGGGCAAGAACCGCCCGCGCTGCTTCGCGCAAGCGCGCCTCATCCAGCGGATAACCCACTTCGTTGAGCACCGAGATAGGCCCGGTCATTCGCTCGGTTCTTTCTGTTCCGATCGCTGCTCGGTACCATTCGACCGCGATTTCGGCAGCTTCATCTCACCGGAACGCGGCAGCGAGGGAACATCCTGAACAGGCGTATCGTCATCGTCGAGCAAATCCAGATCGTTCTCGCTGGTGACGCGACTGACCGTCTCGACTCGTTTCATGGGTGTCGTGTCGGTCCGCCGGGCCGGTTTATCGACGGAGGTGCCGCCGGAATCGACTTTGGCGGTGGTCGTGGTCTGAGTGGCGGGGCGGACACGCGGTGTGGCGGCAGACCGTTCCTGAGTGGGCATCGAAGCCTCAGCCGTGGCTTTTTTGTAATCGATGCGCGGGTGATAGACCGCTTGCAGCATTTCCACAAAGATGCGTTGAATCGCCTTAATGTCGTTGAGCGTCAGCCCGGAATCATCCAACTGGCCGGTGCGGATTTTGCCATCCACAATGTCGTGTACGATCTCCGATACCTGCTGTTTGCTAGTCGGGCCGATCGAACGCACCGCGGATTCGCAGCTGTCTGCCAGCATCATGATGGCGGTTTCGCGCGTCTGGGGCCGCGGCCCCGGGTAGCGAAACTCATTAATATCCACTGCCGATTCGTCGCCACCGGCGGCATTGACCGCCTTGCGATAAAACACGTAGACTTCCGTCGTGCCGTGATGCTCGCGAATAAAATCCCGCAGGCGGTTCGGCAGGCGATACTCTCGTGCCATGTCCTCGCCATCGGTCACATGGCTGACGATGATGTCGGCGCTGCGGTATGGATCGTCAAGCACATCATGGGGGTTGCCGCCCCCAAACTGCTGATTTTCGCTGAAGAACGCAGCATTGAGCATCTTGCCGATGTCGTGATACAGCGCGGCCACACGCACCAGTTCCGCATTGGCGTTAATCGCCAGCGCCGCCTGCTCGCTCAGGTTTCCGACCTGAAGCGAATGCTGGTAAGTGCCCGGCGCTTCTCGCAGCAGGCGTTGCAGCAGGGGATGATTGGGCTGACTCAGCTCGGCCAGTTTCAAACTGGTGGGCAGGTTAAAAATCAGTGTCAGCACGTACATTCCGATAATCGCCGCCGCCGCCGCGAAAATGCCGTTGATCATGCTGAACAGCACCAGCACGCTCAACCCGGTCCCTGGCAGCGCTACGCTGCTGGGAGTCGCCAGGTTGAAGACGGTCGCAACGATCGTATTCACCAGCCCAACAATCAGGCCCGCCACGAAGTAGTTATTCAACCGCTCTGTGCTGCGCAGGGTCAGCATACCGATCATGCCGCCTGCGCCCACCAGGACCGCTACTTCGAGCGAGTTGCCCATCATCAGACCGGCCATAAATGCCAGATTCATCGTACCGATCAGCGCGATCCGGCTGGTCGAAATCGAAACATACAGCAGGGCCAGCGCCGCCGTCGGATACAGGTAAATCTGTCCGGTCGAACCTACCAGCCGCGCCCCCGCCAGCACGATCAGAAAAATCGTCGCCAGCAGCATAATGAAGCGCGAGTTTTCGTACAAGCGCCGTTCAAAACGGGCAATATACAGGCCAGTGATGACCACCACGACGATGCTGGCAAGCAGCGCCTGAGCGAAATTCTGCAATCGGCGGTCGTCGCTGCTCAACAGACCAAGCTGCTGTAAGGCTTCCAGGTCCGCTTCGGTGATCGGCTCGTTTTCCCGGACGACGATTTCATTGGGCGCGAAGGTACGGGGCACGGGTGCGACCGCGTCCACTGCCTTCTGACGTGCATCTTCCGTGGCTGCCTGATTCGGGAAGGTGTTCGGGCGAATCAAATCCTCGACCAGAGCGACGATGAGTTCGGATTCCTGAGTGCTGAAGCGGATGCTGACCTGTGTCGGCAGTTGGTTGCGCACAATATTCAGGTCCGACTCGCGGATCGATTCGCGCATCACGCGTTCGAGCACGTTCACCATTTCGTCGTCGATTGCCTGCCACGCTTCCGTGCTCATCGCCAGTAATTGGGTGACCTGGTCGGTGGTCAGCGTCAGGGCTGTGATCTGATTGATGTCCGCAATTTTCTGCTCGGTGGTCGCAAACGGGTCACGGCGCACGTTGAGAATAAAGTCCAGAATCTGCTGGGCAAGTTGGCTTTGCGTCCGGCTGACGTTTGGATCAGGCGGGTCGTACACCAGCCCAACGCTGGCTGCCGCTTCCTGCCGCAGCCGCTCCGTCAGGACATCGCTTTCAAAGGTAATCGCGCGAGGGGCAAGGATATTACGCGGCGCAATCGAACCGACATGCAGGTTACTCACCTGCTGGCCCGACAGCAGCGTGTCGTTGGCGACGATAAAGGTCGCCAGCAGCACAAAAGTCAGGGCTGCCCCAACCGCGCCGACAATATGCAGCGTGTTGGTCGCCCGATCTTGCGATACCCCCAGGGATCGTTCCAGCAGTCCTGCCGCCCACTCGGTCATGGCTAGCTGTTCAGCATCTCACGAACGACCTGGTTGACGAGGGTTCCATCCGCC
>JAIOHO010000391.1 GCA_019912905.1 Anaerolineae bacterium | reverse complement strand
ATTAATTCTCCGCGCTGGCCGTCCACGCTGCTCAGGCACGTTTCGGCGGCGACGATTCCCTGGAGGCCGGGCACGAATTCGGGTGTCGCAGTGGTCATCGGGTCTTTCTCCTCACGAGATGAACAACCTGGATGCACGGTGAACCGGGCACCCAGGCCCAACACGGACATCTACAAGGCCCCCTCCAGGTGCAGGAGCCATTTCTTGCTGGCAACCCCGCCGCCGCCGCTGTAGCCGGTCATGCTGCCGTCGCTGCCGACGACGCGGTGGCAGGGGACGATGATCGGCACCGGATTACTGCCCAGCGCCTGACCGACGGCGCGGCTGGCACGCGGTTTGCCGATGGTCTGCGCCATCTGGCCGTAAGTCCAGACCTTGCCTGCCGGGATGGACGCGGCGGCATGGAGCACGTTCTGCTGAAACGGCGTCATCCCGCTCAGGTCCACTGGGACGTCGAAGCGCTGCCGCCGACCGGCAAAATACTCAGCGAGTTGAGCAATGGCAGCATCCAGCGCAACCGGCTTGTACTCGGTGCGGGCCAGGGCGTCCAGATGCAGGACAAAATCGTCTTCGCTGACGCCAAAATCGAGGCTGCACACGCCGGCGGCATTGCGTGCCACGTAAATCGTGCCGAGCGGGGAGTCGGTCGCCGCCCACTGAATGAGCGGGGCTGTGCGGGAAAACCAGGCCTGGATGCGGTGATGCGAAGTTTCGATGTCGCTCACGGATGGTTGGATGGGTAGGGTATTTTTCTCAGCCATCAGATTCTCCTCTGATCTTCCAGTTCGCGGCGCAGACGACGCACAGCCAGCGATACGTGGGCGCGGGCGCTTTCTTCGGAGCAATCCAGTGCCTGCGCGATTTCGTGATACTCGAACCCCTCGATATGCCGCATCATCACCGCGGCCCGCTGTTTGACCGGCAGCGTTTCGATGATCTGGAACGCGGCTTCCAGCACCATGTTCAGCCCGGCGGTTTCCTCTGGAGGTGCCAGGCCATCCGCTGTCAATGTTTCATCCAGATCAGTCTCCCGCTGGCCGCGCCGCAGTGCACTATAGGCGCAGTTGGTCGCGATCTTGTAGAGCCAGGCCCGGCAGTTGCTGTCTGCCCGTAACCGGGGATAAGCTTGATAGGCGCGCATAAACGCCTCCTGGGTATAGTCCTGCGCATCAAGACCGGTCCCCCGCAGCATCTGCCACAGATAACCGTAGATTTCGTCGTGATGGCGCTCGATCAACGTTTCAAAGCGTGGTAGGGTCACGTGTCGTTTGTCCCGATTGTCCGCTGCTCACATGGTTATAACGTGATCGAGGCCAATCTGTGAAATCTGCGGCTGCACTGGCATTTATAGTAGAATAGTGGTTCAATATTGTCAACATTGATTAAGTAATCAATATGAGGTGCGGGGATGAACCGCTACATGACGGCTCAGGAAGTGGCCGATGAACTCGGCATCCATATCACGACGGTCTATGCCTACGTCAGTCGGGGCCTGCTGCGCTCCGAAGTGGCGGGCGACGGGACCCGCACCCGCCGTTACTACTGGGAAGACGTGCATGCACTCAAGCAGCGGCAGGAACAGCGCCATCACCCGGAAAAGGCTGCTGAATCCGCGCTGCATTTTGGGACTCCGGTGCTGGAATCCCGCCTGACACTGATCGCCGAGGGTCGCCTGTATTATCGCGGGCTGGATGCGCTTGAACTGGCGCAGCACCAGCCGATCGAGGCGGTCGCGGCGCTGCTGTGGACCGGGGATCTCAAGGCCGAGGTTGCCAGTCTGGAGGGTGCGCTTGAATGGCCGCGTGACGAGGTGCTGCTGGCGGTGCGATACGATTGGACCCCCTTTGAGCGGTTTCAGGCGCTGCTGCCGCTGGTGGCGCTCGACGATCTGGCGGCCTATGATCTGCGCCCGGCCAGTGTGATTCAGGCCGGTGCCCGCATTCTGCGCTTGCTGGCGGCACTGGCTGCGGGTCCGATGGTCGAGGCTAATCGTATTGCGCAGGTCCTTCAGCAAGCCTGGCTGCCCGGTCAGGCGGACGCCGCTGCACTGATCGACATGGCCCTGGTGCTGTGCGCTGACCACGAATTGAACGTGTCCTCATTCACAGCGCGCTGCGTGGCCTCTGCCGGTTCGACGCCGTATTCGGCAGTCATCGGTGGGCTGGCGGCGCTCCAGGGCACCAAACATGGCGGCAGTACGGAGCGCGTGGCGGCCTTCCTGCGCGAGATGGGCACCCCGGAGCAGGTGCGTGCGGCACTGGCGAATAGGCTGAAACGGGGGGAAGGGCTGCCCGGGTTTGGTCACCGCCTGTACCCGGAGGGTGACCCGCGCGGGCGGCTTCTGCTGGACGCGTTGGCGCATCACGGTCCCGATTGCGAGGCGCTGCGGCTGGCGGAGGCGGTCATCGCGGCGGGCAATGAACTGGTGGGTGAACAGCCGAATATTGACTTTGCCCTGGTGATCGCTGCGCAGGCACTGGGCATGCCGCCGGGCGCACCGCTGGCCCTGTTCGCATTGGGCCGAACCGTTGGCTGGATCGGTCACGCGCTTGAACAATACGAAACCGACCAGTTGATCCGTCCTCGCGCACGCTATGTGGGCATCCAGCCCCAGACTTAATGTCGGCATCACAAACAACCGGTATACTCGCCTGGTATTCCTGGTATGCTGCCCAGGCAGCCCCTGCGCAGCCTTCACAATGGCGAAAACCCTATGGCCTCTTATCCGACTGATGAACGCGAATACAAGCGGCGAATCCGCGCCTGGACGCTGTACGACTGGGCGAATTCGGCTTTTGCGACGACTATCCTGGCGGCGGTGCTGCCGATCTATTACAGTCAGGTGGCCGGAGCGACCCTGCCGAGC
>JAIOHO010000390.1 GCA_019912905.1 Anaerolineae bacterium | reverse complement strand
TCCACGCCTGTCACTTCCGCCCCAAAGTATTTGGCAAGCTGCACTGCAAATGTGCCCGCACCACCGCCTGCCCCATTAATCAAGACAGTTTGACCGGGCTGAACCGGTCTTTTGTCCTGGAGATTCTGGAGGGCGAGCACCGCCGCCTGGGGGTAGGCTGCGGCTTGCTCGAAGGTCATGCTGGCCGGTTTGGGCCTCAGGGCGTCTTCAGGCACACAGACATATTCGGCAAAAGCGCCCCAACCGTGGGTGGATAAATCTCCCCACACCGCATCCCCGGGCTGGAACTGCGTTACGTTTCTGCCCACAACCTCCACTCTTCCGGCGATGTCCGTTCCGAGTATCCTGTACATGGGCCTTAAAGGTCCTCCCAGACGGACGATGAACACCCCTCTCAGGGTTTCAAAATCGGCTGCGTTTACAGATGACGCCTGAACTTTGACCAGAGCCTCATTGTCCTTGGGGATCGGTTTCTCGACTTCCTGGTATCGCAGGACCTCGGGTGGCCCATATCGGGTACATACCAGCGCTTTCACACGGTCTCTCCTCAATCCTTATATTCAATCAAGTCAACGTCACTCACTTCTAACATTTACGATAAAGACTACCAGGAAGTCGCACCCCAATCACCTCGATTTTGCGATGGCTGCGGTGCCGCCATCCAGCGGCTAAGGGAACCTCGGCTGGGAACCGATTTACGCTGTAATTCCCCGGCGCTGAGGCACGGATTCGCTCTTTTCTCGCCCCAGAAGGCTGTGGCGACCCAGGGATGTCTGACGAATCAAAAACCCCCGACATACATTCGGGGGCCTGAATCAGTGAAAGTGGACTTACTTGGTTGCCGGGCCGCTGCCGTGATACTCGCCGCTGGCCCAGACATACACCTGGGAGCGAATCTCACCGTTTTCATCGGGTTGGGCCTGCTTAAACCAGTTGAACACATAACCGGCGTCGCTGATGCTCAGGTTGACACAACCGTGACTGCGGCGGTAGCCGAAGCCATCGTGCCAGTAGGTCCCATGCAGGCTGATGCCGCCGTCGAAGTACATCACCCAGGGCACACTTTCCAGCGCGTAGGCATCTGGCGCGCCGGTGGCCCCGGACATGCCGTCGTGCTCCACCCTTGCCCAGACATCGAACAGGCCTTCGTTCGTATCCCACCCAGGCAGGCCGGAGGCAATCAGTGTGGCATAGACGGGCGTTTCGCCTTCATACGCCACCAGGGTCTGCTCGTACAGATCGACCCCTACCCAGCGCTGCGCCTCGACGTCCGCCGGTTTTTCGGCCAGCTTGGGGATCGCCAGCGATCGCTGCTCGATCCATTGATCCGGCCCGACCATGTACCACAGCCAGCCATCGGTGTGGCGCACCTCGGCGAAGATGTTGACCAGATCGTAACGGAACTTGACCGTGCCGGTGTCCAGCGACTGCTTGGCTCCGGGTTCGGGGGATGTCACCAGATCGCCCAGCACCCAGCCAAACGGATTTTCCAGGCCGCCCAGCAGCTGCACCCCGCGAAATTCTGAGGCCGGTTGATATTTCAGATCCTCGGTGGTCATCCACTGGCCGCCGCCGTTGAGCACCCAGCCGTCGGTCGCATCCAGGGCGTGGATAAAGTTGAACCCGGCGGGCATCTGCCCGATCGGATTGCCGTTAGGGGTGTCATACAGCGTGGGGCCGCTGTTGACCACTTTCCAGAACTGAAAACGGCTGAGGGTCAAACGGTCCGGACGGATCGGGGTGACGACCGGTTTGGGATAAGCCTGCATCACCTGCAAGCAGGACACGCTCGGCGTCAAATTATCCTCTGCGATGTCCGCACAGGCGGCACGGAAATTATCGACCGCCAGGGTCGGCGTGGCAAAAATAGCCAGACTGCCTAAAATCAGACCGAGTGCAGCCAGACGATAGCTCATAAGATGATGGATGCCCCCAAACTATAGGATCCCCTGCTGGGATAGAACGCCCTGAATGATAGCATAAAGTCCGCCGATGTTGAGAGTCGATCCCCAACGCTTGGCTGACGCAATCCCACCGCCGTATCCAAAAAGCGACCCGAAGGCCGCTTCTCATGGACTTTGTGCGGGCCAGTTTAGCTGCCGGTGACCGTCACCGTAATCTCGGCGCGGTAGCCAGCGCCTTCCAGGGCCGTGTGCGCACCGTCGGCAAATTGCAGCCGCAGGGTGTGGGGGCCGGGTTCCAGCGTGACCTCGGCGCTGAGTGCGCCGGTGCCAAAATGCAGGTGGGTGGCATCTTTGGGGATAATCTGTCCGGCTTCGACGAACGGCTCGTCGATCAGGAGATGAAAATGGCCTGCCCCAGGATGAACTTCACCGGCAGCTTCCACCACAAGATTGAGCGCGGCGAATGACACGGTGAAGGTGGTGGGCACTTCCTGCCCGTCCTGCGGCTCGACGAACTCGATCTTGGGCGGCAGCGACAGCGTCATCCCGGCATTTCCGGCGGCAGTCGTCTGTTTGTCCGCCACCGTCAGATTGTCCGGCGCAGTGGTTGATCCGTTGGACAGCATCAGCAGCAGAATGAGGACGAATCCTCCGAAAAAGACCAGTATCGGGAGCAGCCAGTCGTCCCCACCCGAACCTTCCGGCGCGGGCAGTTGTTTGGTGTCTTCAGTCATGAGCATTCCCTCTCAGCAGAAGCGTGAGTCTCGCGATGCAAAGGCTGTTTTAAGTATGCCATGTCCGCAGCCAGAAGGCCATAGAGGAAGCGCGGCGGGTCTATCAACGGACACACGAGCACGCATTACGGAGTAGGGAGTTAAGGACGGGTCGCCCAAAGGTACTGTGTGACTCTGCACTCTGCACTCAGACCTCAACACTTACCCTAAGCGATGTGGACCACCACCGCCGAGACGTTATCTTCGCCGCCGAGGTGATTTGCCAGGGCGATCAGTTTGTCGCAGGCTTCCTGGGGGTTCGGTTCGTTCAGGATGATTTCGAGCATGCGGTCATCCTCCACCATGCGCCACAGGCCGTCGCTGCACAGCAGCAGGCGCGAGTCCGGCGGGAGTTCGTATGTCCGCGTATCCACTTCGATGACATCGGCCTGTCCGAGCGCTCGGTAGAGCACCGCCGTCAGCTCGTGGCCCACGATGTCTTCCAGGGTCATACGGCCCATTTCGACCAGCCTCCGGGCCAGGGTGTGATCGTCCGTCAGCTGCGTCAGCGCTCCCTCGGCGACGACATAGGCGCGGGTATCGCCGACGTGAACGATGAATGCCTGCCGGTCACAGACCGCCACCGCGGTGAGCGTTGCCCCGCTGCCCGGATAGCGCAGCCGCAGTTCGGTATTCGCCTCCTGCACCAGTTCCACCAGGGTCGGGAGGATGTCGCCAGATGCTGCGCGTTCGTCAAACTGTTCGGAGATAAGGCGGACGGCCAGTCGCGAAGCCTGATCACCATCGGGGTGGCCGCCCAACCCATCGGACACCACAAACAACCCGATGCGCGCGTCGTCCGCTGCGGCTGGATAAAAGCGCGACATCACCGAATCCTGATTATTGGGGCGCAGGATGCCCGTATCTGTCAGTTCGCCAAAGGTGGTGCCAGGGGTTGCCATCGTCTTTTTCTCCTGTTGATCTCGGTGAACAGCAATCGCCGTCCAGACGGCGTCGGCCAGAATGTGCAGCCACAGACCCCGCAGTGTGCCGGGGCGGGCCTGCCGGACGGCATCGCGGCTCATATCGCGCGCGGCCTGTCGCATCAGAGGTCCATATTCGCGGCGGTAGTCCGCCGGATACAGCCACAGGAATGCGGTATACAATCGTTCGAGCAGGGGCAGCAGGTGCGCGGTGGGAGGCATCAGGCTTTCCCCGCCAGTTTCTGCGCCTGGGGCGCGGCCACCAGATGCGACAGACGCCGCACTTCGGCAGCCGCCACCCGCTCGCCAAAGGGAGTCAGCCGGTAGTAACGGCGGCGTTCATCGTCCAGCGCCGGGTCAGGGCGTTCATCCGTTTCTTCGATCAGGCCGTCATCGAGCATTTTCTTGATCGAACGGTACAGCGTGCCGGGCACGAGCTTCATCTGGCCGTCGGTCAGGTCGGCGACCTGCTGCATGATGGCATAGCCATGTTTTTCGCCATCGGCCAGCACCAGCAGGATGTGCAGAATCGCGGGGGTCAGTGGCAGCAGATTTTCAGGCTTGGTTACACCATTCGACATTGCCTATACCTATCCTGATTATATCGAAGTGATTATATCTAATGTGGATATAGTAAGGCGGTTTCTGGAATCTGTCAAGTGAATCGAAGTTCAGGGAATGGTGTAGTGGGCTTTGTATCCCAGCAGGCGTCCGATGGGAGCCAGGAGGCCAAAGAGCACGGACTGGATCAGGGGCGGCGGGCTGACCAGTCGAAATTCGTCAGCATACGCCCGCATCAGCACGGCGGCCTGAAGCAGATTGGGCGAACCGCTGGCTCCCGTTTTCCCGGCTTCGGCCAGGCCCCAGAGCGTCTCGAAAAACTGCGGAGTCTTCATGGCCGGGCGGGTCTGCCAGTTCATCCGCGTGACGGTCTCGCCCGCGTTCCACATCGCATGCCGAGTTCCGGGCGGCACCTGGAAGCTTTCACCTGCCTCATAGATGTGCACGGTGCCGCTCATTTCGACGGTCATCGCGCCGGAGAGAATCTCGAAGCGTTCCTCCTGATGCGGATGATAATGCGCCGGGGGACGTTGATGCGCCGGGGTGTATATCACCTCGACTTCGAGCAGTTCGCCGCCGGTGTCTGCGCCGGTTTTGAGAAAGCGCAGCGTATCGCCTGTGGACGGATTCTTGAACACGTGATCGGCCATCACTGAAACCTCTTTCACGTACAATGCGCACCCAAAAATCACCCTGGCAGCGGCGATTTCGGTTGTGGGGGAGAAGCTTATTTTACGCCCGCGCCCGGATTCCGTCGATCACCTCGGCGGCCAGGTCGTAGCGCCCGTAGGCCGGGACGATGTAGGCACCCTGCACCATTCCGCGCATCCTCGCCAGCAGTTCGTTGGCAATCCTGATGCCTTCCTGGGCCGCACCGTCTCCGGCAGCTTCCAGCCGCTTGAAGATGGCATCCGGCACCAGCACCCCAGGCACCTCATTGTGCAGGTAGAGCGCGTGTTTGACGCTGAACAGCGGCATCACCCCCAGCAGCACCGGCAGTTCGAACGGTTTTCCTTCGATTTCGGCGTAGCGCTTATGGAACTGCTCGATACGCTCCGGCTCGAACACCGCCTGACTGAGGGCAAAATCCGCCCCGCCTTCCATTTTTTTGCGCAGCACGCGAATCTCGCGATCCAGGTCGGTCGCGCACATATTCAGCGCGCAGCCCACGTTAAACGAGGTTGGCTGGCCGATGGAATTCCCGGCCTGATCGACCCCCTGGTTGAGGCCCTGCTTGATCAGGCGAATCAGGTCCGATGGCGAGACGTCGTACTGGTCCATCGCCTCCGGGTAATCGCCGATATGCGTCGGGTCGCCCATGACGACGAACAGGTTGCGCAGGCCCATCGTATGCGAGGCCAGCAGGTCCCCCTGCACGCGCAGCAGGTTGCGCCCGCGTGTGGGGAAGTGCAGCACCGTTTCCAGGCCCAGGCGCGATTGCAGCAGGTGGCAGATTGCCCAGGGACTCATGCGCATCCGGGCGGTGGGGCTGTCGGCCACGTTGATGACGTCGGCCCCGGCGTCTTGCAGGAGCTGCGCGGCGGCCAGCAGTTTTTGCGGGGTGTGGCTGCGCGGCGGCTTCATTTCCACGCTGACGACGAAGGCCCCGCTGTGCAGTTTGTAGGCCAGTTCGGTCGGCGCTTCGGGCTGGCCGTTTTCGACTTCGCGGATTTCCTCGCGTACCTGGATGTTCGGCAGGACGCGGTTGGGGTCGTCCAGCGCGCGGCGCATGGCGGCGATATGTTCCGGGCGGGTGCCGCAGCAGCCGCCGATAATCGTCGTGCCCATCGCCTTGAACGTCAGCGCATAGTCGGCAAAATAATCTTCGGTAGCCGGGTACATCACCCGCCCGCCGACCGACTCAGGATACCCGGCGTTGGGCATGGCCGAGAAGATCAAATCGGGCGCGGTCTGGCGCATGGCCTGAAGCACCCGCGCGATCTGCGACGGGCCGGTGCTGCAATTCACGCCGATGATTTCGGCTCCGGCGTCGCGCAGTTCGCGGGCCACGCTGCCCGGCAGATGCCCCAGCAGGGTGCGGTCGTCCGGCGCGAAGGTCATCTCGCAGATCACCGGGATGTCGGCATCGACTTCGCGCACGGCCCCCAGTGCCTCGATCAGTTCGGCGACGTCGGTGAAGGTTTCCCGCAGGATCACATCGACCCCGGCGTCGATCAGCGCGCCAATCTGCTCCTTGAAAGCGGCCCGCGCTTCTTCCTGGCTGACGCGGCCATACGGTTTGAGGCGCACGCCCAGCG
>JAIOHO010000389.1 GCA_019912905.1 Anaerolineae bacterium | reverse complement strand
GGGTAGGGGAGGGCGTCGTCGTCAGCGGCAGCACGGTCTGGGTGATCTGCCCGGCATCCTCTGTGGGAATGTCGAACGGCGGCACGGTCGTCAATGTACAGGCTGCCACGACCAGCGCCAGCAGGCTCAGGATAATCAGTTGTCGCCGCATTGCTTCATCTCCCCCAGGGATGCTGCCAATTCCTCCACCCCTCACAGTAATCCTTTTGATGTGATTTGGGAGGGCGTCTGCCTGACGGCTGCCGGGCGATTGATCTACGGGGGGAGGAAACCTCATAAAAATTTCGTGTAGTCATAATAAAAATATAGGCAGCTTCGACCGGATTCAGGTTCTGCGGATAAACGCCCAAAACTGTGAGGTTCGTTACTACACCTCCGGCATCCTGGCCCATAGGATAGCAGAAGGTCGGCCAACGCTAGAAAAGGCAAAGGGTGATGCCTGTACTGATTCTTCTGATCCTGCTGCTGATCCTCCTGGCTCTGGGGGTCTGGTCCAACGATCGCCAATTGAATGCCATGACCAACCGGGAAATCGACGCCCTGTTTGCCAGCCGGAAGCCAGCCCCGGACTGGACCTTCACGCAGGCCGAAATCGCCCATCTGCCCGAACCCGTCCAGACCTATCTGAAGCGCAATGTGCCCGAAGGCCAGCCTGCCATCTACAGCGTGCGGCTTAAGCAAAGCGGCCAGATGCGTCTCTCGCCGGATCAGCCCTGGAAGCCCTTCCGGGCCGAGCAGTATTTCACGGTCGATCCCTGCGCTTTTCTCTGGCGGGTGAAATCACAATTTCTGCCGCTGATCTGGGTGTCAGGCCGGGACCAGTACGCCCGACAGCAGGGCGATATGCTCATCAAAATCCTGTCTACTCTGACCGTGGCGCGCGCCTCCGGTCCGAAGACCAGTGTGAGCGCCCTGATTCGTGATCTGGCCGAGATGATATGGTTTCCCACGGCATGGGTCCACAATGACCGCCTGCGCTGGGAAGCGGTCGATGCCACTACCGCGCGAGCGATCCTCCACGATCATGGCGTTGAGGCGCGGGTCACGTTTCACTTTGATGCCGATGGCGATCTGCGCGAACTGGAATCGAACAGCCGCTATCAGAATGAGACCGACGCGCAGCCGACCCGCTGGTGGGTGACATTCGGCGGCTACGAAACCTTTCATGGCGTGCGCATCCCGGCCCAGGCCGAAGTCAGTTGGGAGCCGGAATCCGGTCGTTATGCCTGGTGGCGCGGGACGATCACGACCATCGACTACAACATCCCGGCCCGCTATGGCAACCGCATTTAACCTGCGGGATTGTGACCATTCGGTACCTGAGAGGATCCGGCGGTCCCCAGAGTCCATAAATCTGGCAAGGGGTGGCAGATAAGTTGATTATCTCGATTATGGTGAAATGCCCCCAATAAAAAAGCAACAGCTGTGCGCAGACGCGGGGGACGGCTGCGACGGCAGGCTTACTTTGGTCGAACAGGCCCGCTACTTACCGTGCTTACATCAAACACCGACGACGAGGTGCTGATGGATCTTTGAGCGTAGTCTGGCAACACTCCCCAGATGTTGCAGCATCCATATCCACTGGTGAAAGCATTTTCAGAATTGGAAAGCGATGATCCACTTCGCGTGCGCTCATATCGTGTTCGACTTGGCATTTTACGGGCTGATACTAAATGCAGGATATGGGAAATAAGCAGAATCAGGTGAGTTTAGGGTGTGCTTTGCATCATCAGAGTCGCTGTATTCTCATACGGACTCTGTTCCAGAAATTTAGCCAGAAGCAAGTTTATCCCTTTACGCTTCATAAATTAGAAGTTACGCAGTTGGGAGGATGGCGTACTTGGGATGAGCCAAATAAAAGCCAACCGCCAGACGAATAATGTCGAGCTTGCTGTTGAAAATGGAGACGCGGGTGCGCCAACGATGCACTTCCAAGCGCAAGTAGGCGCG
>JAIOHO010000388.1 GCA_019912905.1 Anaerolineae bacterium | reverse complement strand
TGGTGCGTCGTTATCTGTGGCTGCATGTCAAATGCACCAACTCCCTACACAATACCCGGTTTGTGCTTTTTCCTGCCACCGCTCTTGATGACGTGCTCGATGCCTTATGTTATGCCACTTGAATATGGATAAAGTCGAGTTCAGTGGCTGTGCCAGTCGATTTCGAGGGTTCGACCGCAGTCCTGGCCGACGACAGCCGCCTGGACCTCGACGCCCTGATCCTGGCAACCGGCTTCCGGCCTGCGCTGGATTATCTCGATGTGGATTACGAGATGGACGAGCAGGGTTTGCCGGTCCGCGAACCGTGCGACTTCCCGGTTTATGCAGGCTATGAACCTCAGCCCGGCTACGAAGTCAGAGGCTATCCCGGCCTGTACGTTGCGGGCGTGTATTACCAGGGCAAGGGCGCGATGTTCAACTTCAATGTCGAAGCGGAAATCATCACGCGGCAGATTCAGCAGCGTTTGTCCGCTTTGCGCGCCCCGGAACCGGATTTTGTGCTGGAAGTGGGGTAAACAAAAACGCCGCCGATAGTCACCGGTGACGTTCTTGTTTGAGGGAAGTGCGCGGCTGCGCTCAGGCGTTCGTGAGCGGATCGATCTGCTTGCGGACGGTGACGATGCCGGTCGCACCGCTGGGACGGGTGCCGCGTGACGTTTCGATCTGCGGGTCTCCCTTGCCATCCACGCAGCGCACGGCAAAGGTGTGATTGCCTTCGGCAAAAGGCCATTCGTAGCGCCAGATTACCCAGGTCTTATCCGACAGCGGGTCCCGCAGCTGCGCTTCCATCCAGTCACCATCATCGACTTTCACTTCGACTTTGGAGATCGAACGATCCCCGGCATGTGCGATGCCGCCGATCGGGATATAGGTAGTGCCGTCCTCTTCGTGAACCTGGTCCGTAGCAACCACGTCGATGACGGAGGTCGCCACCATAATCGCATCGCGGTCCCAGCCCCGGCGCACCCAGTAGCCATCTTCGTAATCGCCTACTACCTCAATATCGGTGATCCACTTGGGCTGTTTCATGCCGTAATGATTGGGGATGTAGATGCGCAGCGGGAAGCCGTTGCGTTCGGGCAGCGGTTGGTCATCCCAGGCATAGGTGAGCATGATACGCTCATCCTGCATAATCAGGTCAATGTCCACTGTCTCGTCAAAGCTGTCGGCGCTGAAGATGCGCAGATAGCGGGCGCTGTCTTGCAGCCCCAGGTCCGCCAGGATTTTCTGGAAACTGACGCCGGTCCATTTCTGCGTGCTGGTCAGGTCGCCGCCCAGCGGGTTGGAGATGCAGGCCAGCGTAATGTACTGGGTCATCGGCTCATAGTTGCTGCGGATGTCGTCCAGCGTCAGTTCGAGCGGCTTGTCCACCATACCGGTGATCGGCAGCTTGTAGGTCGCTTCGTCGATCACGGGCGGGCGCGAACTGATGTCGATGCGATAATGCTCCGCCACTGGCGTGAATTCGGGCCGCGTGCCGGGCACCGGCTGAACGCTGGCATTGGCGTTGGGCAGGTCGGTGCGCATTGGCTCGGTGCCTGAGGTGGTGCTGGTCGCCGCGAGCGAGGTGGCGCTGCCCTGGTCGGAATTCCGCAGCAGCGCACCCAGTCCAACCCCCACCAGCGTAATGGTGGCTGTAGTTCCGCCGACCCGCACCAGGAAGCTGCGCCGGTCGATGGCCTGGGCTGAGGCTTCGGGCTGGTCACTCCGGCCTTTCGCGGCTGCCAGCCTGTTGTAAACCCAGTTGATGGCCGACCCCCAGGCCAGAAACGCCAGCACAATCCAGATCGTGCTCACTGCGGGGTCGGTGCGGGCCGTAAAATTCACGGCCAGGCTGATCACCGCCACCGGGACGCCGATAATCAATCCCAGGAGATAGCCGGGTCGCAGATTATGCCCGTCGGTTTCGCGCTGGTTCATCACGTAAAAGAACACGCCGCTGGCGACGATGCCGGTCAGCAGCATCCCGCTGATGCTGATGAACTGCTCGGCGGCTTTGGCGGCGACATCGGTTTCACCCAGGCGCAGGCTGGTAATGATGCCCACGACGGTGTCGATGCCGAAGGTGATTACGCCGCCCGGCAGGTTGCGCGCCATCCAGTCGAGCATATCGAACGGCACGAAGGGGGTGCCGACCAGTGCATCCGCCACATAAAAAATGGCGACGAGCGCGGCGGTCAGCATCAGACCGACCAGCAGGCCTATCATCAATCCTGGCCGGTGCGACAGGCCGGTCGTCATTTTCGGTGTACTTTTTACCGTGTCCATCAATCTTCTCGCCTCCCCAATCATCCGGTTCTCACAGTTTCAGGGTAGTGCCATATTCTTGCAAAACTCTTACGCCTGGTCCCGATACCATCGATTGTAAGCGGATTCGGGGTGCAGCGCGGTGATTTTCTCCATCTTCTCACCTTGAGTCGGCTGGTTGGAAATTTCGTCTTCCCGGCGTACAATCGTAGCCGCTTGCCAGAAAGGACCCTCATGATCGTCGTCGATGCCCACGAAGATATTGCCTATAATGCCCTCGCCTTCGGGCGTGATTACCGGCGCGGCGCACTCGGAATTCGCGTGCAGGAAGCCGGGACCGACGTGCCCTCCCGCAACGGCACCGCGACCGTCGGCCTGCCAGATGCCCTGCTGGGACGCGTGGCGCTGACCTTTGCCACCTTGTTTGTGGCCCCGCGCACGCAAAAAACCGCACCCTGGGATGTGTTGAGTTACAGCGATGCCCAGGAAGCCTGCGAGCTGGCATCCCGCGAGATGGATTATTACGAGCGGCTGGCGGATGAGCACGAGAAGATCAACCTTGTGCGCACGCAGACCGACCTCGATGCGCTGCTGGCGACCTGGGAAAGCGGGAAGGAAATTCATGATCATCAGATGGGGCTGGTGGTGCTGATGGAGAATGCCGACCCGATTGTGGAACCCCGACAGTTTGAGGAATGGTATGAACGCGGCGTGCGCATTGTCGGCCCGGCATGGCAGGCGACTCGCTACTGCGGCGGCACCGGCGCGCCCGGCCCGCTGACCGACCTGGGCCGCGAACTGCTGGATGTGCTGGCCGACTTTAACGTGCTGCTGGATTTATCGCACATGGCGGAAGCCTCGTTTCTGGAAGCAGTGGATCGCTACAGCGGTGTGCTGATCGCCAGCCACAGCAATCCGCGCCGCTTCAGGGACAGTGACCGGCATCTGTCCGACGACATGATCCGGCGGCTGGCCGAACGCGACGGCGTGATGGGCATTGTGCTCTACAATGCATTTCTGGCGAACGATTGGGACCGGCGCATGCGGCTGCCCTTCGAGGTGATTCCCGACGCGATAGATTACGTCTGCCAGATCACCGGCAGTGCGGCCCATGTGGGCATTGGCAGCGATTTTGACGGCGGCTTCGGGCGTGAAAGTATCCCTGAAGGGTTGGATACGGTCGGGGACCTGCTGCGAATCGCCGATGCGCTGCGCGAACGCGGTTATGAGGAGGCCGATATTGAGGCGGTGATGGGCGGCAACATGATCCGTAAGCTGCGCGAAACCCTGCCGGAAGATTAGCCGAAGATGGTGCGAGTCGGTCAGATTGGAATTGCGCTGGGCGCGCTGGGGGTGGTGCTGGCCCTGATGGGGCTTTTCCCCGGCGTGACTGGCCTGCCACCGACGCCGGGCATCGGCGCGATTCAACTGGTCACTATGCTGACTGGTTTCAGTTTGCTGATCACCGGCGCGTTTATTTACGCCAAGTACACATTTTACGCGACTTTGCGCTCCAACCTCGCCCAACAGATCGCCCTGCGTCTGTCGATGACCGGTCTGCTGCTGTCGGGGATGGCGGCAATGGCCGATGTCCTGGGCTTTGGGTCGAACCTGCGCATCGAGAGCAGCGACATTTTTTTCGGACCCTGGCAGGCAGGCGGCTTGATCGGCGGGTTTCTGGTCGCCTCGCTGGGGGTGCTGATCTATGCCGTGACCGGGTCCGTGGAGGCGGAGGGCCGCGCGTCGGAACCGAAGCCCGAGTCCGAGGCGAACATCCATCCGGCACCCGCTGGAATCGATGGACTCCAGAACACTTCGCAGTCGCAAAAGGAAGCCTTATGAAAATTGGTCTGCGGTCGCACGATGGGGCGGAAGATCGGCTGCTGTTCGCCCAGCAAATTGGCGCGGATGGTGCCAGTATCTGGGCCTGGGCGGTGCCGGAATATCTCGAACGGCACTACCTGACGCCGGAGGATATGCGCCGGATGCGCCGCCGTTTCGAAAAATATGACCTGGCGCTGACCGGCGTCGGCATCGGCGGGCAGGTGGTCAAAAATCAACTGCTTGGCCTGCCGGAACGCGAACAGGACATCGCCCACGTTGCCCGCACCATTCGCAGCATCGGCGAAGCCTATCAGGATAGGCCCGAAGACGCCCCGGTGTTGATTATCGACCAGCGCATCACCTATTGGGCGGACGGTCGCCCGGGCTATCAGAATCTCCCGGTGGGGCGCGGCGGGACGGTGCTGCTCGATTTCGACGCCGAGGCGCATGCCAGCGAGATGGATCAACCGGCGGGGGAAGTCAGCTACGACGAAGCCTGGTCGCGCATCGCCTATTTTTATGAGCACCTTGTCCCGGTGGCCGAGGAAGCGAAAGTGCGGCTGGCGACTCACCCGGACGATCCGCCGCTGCCGTATTATCGCGGGGTCCATCAGGTCCTGAATGGGTTCGAAGGGTTGAACAAGGTAGTCGAATCTTTCCCCAGTCCCTATAACGGCCTGCTGTTCTGCATCGGCACCATGCAGGAAGCGGGCGAGGACGTGCCCGAACTGATCCGCGACTTCGGTTCACGAGGGAAAATCTTTTACGTCCATTTCCGCAACGTGCGTGGCAGCGTACCGCGTTACCAGGAAACGTTCGTCAACGAGGGTGATGGCAATATGATTGCCAACTTTCGGGCGTTAAAAGAAGTTGGGTTTACCGGTTTTGTCGTGCCGGACCATCATCCCGGTATCACCGGCGACACCGACTGGACGCACATGAGCCGCGCCTGGCACGTGGGCTACCTCAAGGGGCTGATCGAGGCGTTGGGGTAGCAATAAGCCATCAGCCCAGGCTTTTAGCTTTCGACCCACTTACATCTGCACATGATCGACCGGGCGGGATGCGCCGGTATCCGGCAGGTCATGCTTGAGCATATCCGTCAGCAGGATGGTCAGGTCGTCCTGCAAGCGGCGGGTGAAGGTGTGAAAGGCTTCACCCTGACGCAGACCGTTCAGAGAGTAGGTGTAATTCTCGTGAATGGCCCGCGCTGCGACGGTCATCTCTGGCTCCCACGAATCGACCATGCGCCAGCGGCCCTGCTCCAGGTAATACAACTCGAAACGAATGCGCACCTCGCCGTGCACGCCCTCGAAGGCAATATCCAGGGCGATGGGTAGGATCGCGCTGCGGGCATTGATCTTGCGGCGGAACTGGCTGACAAAGGCCCGTGCCACCGGACGCACGCGGCGGCTGACTTGCTCCTCATTCAGGGTAGGCGCTTTTTCAGCGATCTTGCTCAGGCTGTGGCAGTGTTTGCGCGCGGCCACCACTTCGCTGCGTGCAATGCGCCCGTATTGGTCGTACTGATTCATGCGCATCCCGGTCACATCCCAGTTGCCCATCTTGGTGCCATCCATGCCGATCAGCAGCTTGCGAATGTGGGTCGCGCCCGCATCAGCAGGATAATAGGGTGGCTGATCGTTCTGCGCATGGAACTGCCAGCCCTGCCGACGACCCGCGTTGGTGGAGGGTGCCATCGGCGGCACATTGGCGTAGGGCGGCGTAAACAGTTCGAAGCGGGGCCGCCGCCGGATCAGCAAGCGCAGGATCACCAGCAGCAGGACTAGGATCATCCCCAGGGCGAGGA
>JAIOHO010000387.1 GCA_019912905.1 Anaerolineae bacterium | reverse complement strand
CAGGTCCTTGGCTTCCTTCAGACCCAGGTCGGTCAGGGTGCGGACGACCTTGATGACGTTGATCTTCTTGGGGCCGACATCGGCCAGAATGACGTTGAATTCCGTCTGTTCTTCTTCCGGTTCGACAGCAGCGACTGCACCGGCGGCGGCCATCATGACCGGGGCAGCAGAGGCGGCGGTTACGCCCCATTTTTCTTCCAGCAGGGTCTTCAGTTCAGCGGCTTCCAGAATCGTCAGCGCGCTCAGTTCATCGACCAGTTTCGTAAGATCAGCCATTTTGCTTCCTTTCGCAAATCAGTTTCGGTGGACGGGGGTTCAGGCAGCTTCGCCCGATTCAGAATTTTCCTGCACGTAAGCGTGCAGCACGTTGACGATATCGCTGGTAGCGGCATTGAGTACGCTGACCAGGCCAGTCGCGGGTTGGACCAGCAGACCGGCGAGCTGCGCACGCAGTTCGTCCAGCGTAGGCAGTTTCGAGATGGCTTCGACATCCGCTGCCGACAGCAGATTGCCGAGCATCACACCGCCCTTGATGACGAAATGCTGTTCGTGATCCTTGCGGAAGTCGATCAGCGTTTTCGCCAGCCCGGGCAGATTGCCATCGGCAAAAGCCGTGGCGACCGGACCAAGCAGCATTTCTTCCGGCACCGGCCAATCGGCCTCCCGCAGGGCGATGCTGAACAGCGTGTTTTTGGTGACGACATAAGCGCCGCCCGTTTCACGCAGTTTGCCGCGCAGTGCGTTGAAATCTCCCATCGTCATGCCGCGATACTCGGTGACGATGAAGCCGGTCGCGTGCTGGAGGAGTTCGGCGTACTGGGCGACCAGTTCTTCTTTACGCTCTCGGGTAATTGCCAAGCGTCTAGCCCTCCTTTCCTCAAAAGTCAGTTTCACAAACAAAAAGCGGCCCGCAAACAAGCAAGGGCCGCCAGAATCGTCCATCGACTGGTACGTTTATTCTGTCCCTCACCTCGGCAGGAAATTAAGCTGTTTCAGTGCTGAGTGATGGGTACTGAGGAATGAGTCTGTGTTTTTTGTCTGACTCAGTACTCAGAACTCCTGAGCGAGCACCTGCGGTCTGCGGCAAGTCGTTTTCAGTTGTGACCATGCGCATTATAGTGGCCGGGGGGCCGCCGTCAAGGGTCGATTGCCTGCCCGCCGGGGATGGTCCGTATCCAACCGACCGGAATCCCGGTACACTCGGGTGAATTGTCGCCAGCGAAAGATTTACGCACACGACCGAGGTGAGAGGATGACCACCACCCTGCCGCAGCAGGCCAGAATCCGGGTGGATGCCGGGACCTGGCTGGGCGAGCTGCCCCACAACTGGAATTACATCGGCTACGACGAGATCAATTACACCTATACGCCCGCAGGCCGCGATCTGCTGGGCCGCTTTATGCACATGCAGGAGAAGCCCTATTATGTGCGCGCCCATCACCTGCTGTGCACCGGCAACGGGCACGGGTTCTATAAATGGGGTTCGACCAACGCCTATCTGGAAGCGGAGGATGGCACGCCCCTTTACGACTGGACCCTGGTCGATCTGGTGCTGGATACGATCCTCACCTATGGCTGCAAGCCCTTTGTCGAATTGGGATTCATGCCGCTCGATCTGGCGGATACGGCCTATCAGACGCCTGCCGGGGATGCCTGGACTCCGCGCAGCTATCAGGCTGCCGGTTTCGCCTGCCCGCCGAAGGATTATGCCAAGTGGTACGACCTGATCTTCAATCTGGTACGCCACTGCGTCGAGCGCTGCGGGGTCGAGGAAATCCGCACCTGGTACTGGGAACTGTGGAATGAGCCGGACCTGGATTATTACTGGAAGGGGTCGATCGACGACTATATCAAGCTCTACGACTATACGGCAGCGGCGGTCAAAAATGCCTGTCCGGAGGCGCGGGTCGGCGGACCGGGCACGACCAACCCGGTTCGAGGCCGCCGCTCAGGGGATTATCTGGATCAGTTCCTGAATCACTGTGCCAGTGGGACCAATCATTACGATCGGGGGCAGGGCACTGCGCTGGATTTCGTCAGTTTTCACGTTAAAGGCGGGGGCTACCGCGCCGACCCGCTGCATCGCAAACAGCCGCCGCCGTCCGTCCAGCAGATCGTGCGCGACGTCCAGACGGGACACGAGATCATCCAGCAGTATCCCCCTTTCGAGCAGCTCGAATGCGTGCTGTCCGAGATCGACCCGGACGGCTGGGCAGCGGGCGGGGCCTGGGACAATATCAACCTGAATTTCCGCAACACCGAGTATTATCCCAGCTTCGTCGCGGCAGCCTTCGACAAAGTGAGCCGCTATGCGCGCCAGCACGATTGGGATGTGCGGCTGTTGAGCTGGGCGTTTTTGTTCGTCGGCGAACGCTGCTTCGAGGGCACACGCGCCTTTTCCACACAGGGGATCGACAAAGCCATCTTCAACCTGTTCCGCATGTATGCCCATATTGGGCATGAGGAAGTCGTCTTCGAGAGCAGCGGCACGCAGGACCCGCTGACGTATGCCGACAAATGGGGGACTGGGGCAGCGCCCGATCTCTCTGGGTTTGCTACCTTATCCGGGGGCAGGCGGCTGGCCGTGCTGATCTACCAGCATCACGACGATTGGGACCTGAGCGGCGACACCCGCGTCGATCTGACCATCGAGAATCTGAGCCTGGAGTCCGATCAGGTGGTGGTGACGCATTACCGCATCGACCAGACCCACAGCAATGCCTATGGGGAATGGGTGCGCCAGGGAAAGCCGATGTATCCCACGCCAGGGCAGCGCGAATGCATTCAACTGCGCGAAGGGCTGGAGATGATCGCGCCGCCGCAGTCGATGACCGTCGAGAATGGCCGTCTCACACAGTCATTCACGATGCCGGTGCATGCCATCTCGCTGATTCTGGTCGAGCCTGCGCCGTGATACGTGGCTAATTCTGGCAGATGCGGAGGTAATCGAGCAAAAAGCGGTTGGGCACGATCGACGACGACCCCCAGAAGGCGATGCGCCCGCTGAACCAGGTGCTGTCAGTCACGCTGGCGATCGAGCGCCCATTGATATAAAAGTCGAAGCGGTCGCCTTTGGAATCGATGCGCAGGGTGTTGAGTGCGCCGTCGCCCAGGTTAATGGCATCGCTGGCCGTCCAATCCACCAGACTGGCATAGCCTCCCTGGTAGCGCGCGATGCGGTAAGCTCCCGTGCTGCTGATCATAAATGCCAGGAATTCCGTTTCGCTCTGGTAGCGCAGCCACAGGCCGGTGCGCGAGCCGGGCGCAGACCAGTTCTCCACAGCCATGACCGCCTCGATGCGCGCATCCCGAAGCTGCTGCACCTGTCCGCCGCGCAGACTGCCCCACGAGGTGGCTTCCTCTGAACGGGAGGGCATAAAATTCAGGCTAATCTCGTAGAAGTCGTCAATAATGCGCTCGTTGGATTGAACGCCGGGGCGCTCGTCGATGAACCAGTCGTTCGTCGATTGGCCGTTACTGAATTCATCCTGAGTAATCAGGTTGCAGGTGGGGGCCAGCACCCGCCGGAACTGGATGACCGGGCGTCCTGTGGGCGTCGGCGTCGCATTTGCCAGGATGGGTCCGACGAAATAGGTGATGTCCCCTTCCGCGATCCAGCCTTCCGCGCGGCTGTTTGTGCGGATGCGATACCAGGCCATATTCTGGGCGCATATCGGACCTTCCAGTACGTCGAAGGTGCTGCGGATCGGAATCTGGGCCACACGCGGATAGGTGGTGCCGGGAGCCGAACGTACATTGACCGGCAGCGGATCGTTGTCGAGCACGACGCCGCGCTCACCAGGAATCAGCTGGGAAGGCAGTGCGCCGGGACAATTGGCGATCGCCACGCTGGTCGGCGGAACAGTTGTGGTCGGTGCCATGAGCGTTGGAACGGGCGGCAGGGTGCGGGTAGGAGCCACCGTCGGCAGAATCATCGTGGTCGCGCTGGGCGTGACCGTCCAGGTGGGGGTATCGGTGGGCGCTTCCACGATCGGCAGCACGGCGACGTTGCCCGAAGCCTGCACCAGAGCCGAGGCCGAAGCGACCCATCCTCGGGTGCCGTCCGGCAGGATGACCTGATACCAGGCTCCATCCGTGCTGATGCCCGTGATGTTCAGCCGCCAATCCACCGGCAGAGTCCCCACCGCCGGGTACTGGGAGCCGGGACCGCCGCGCAGGGTGATCTCGCGCAGGGCCTCGATAAAGGGTGTGGCCGGCGTGTGGGTCAGCGTGACCGTCGGGGTCTGGGTCGGTGTCGCCGTCCGCGAGGGGGTGGCCGTGCTGGTCGGCGTATCGGTGGGCGTGTCGGTCGGCGAGGGGGTCACGGTCGCCGTCGGTTCATCCGTCGGTGTGGCGGTGGGTGTCTCGCTGGGCGTGACCGTGGCGGTATCCGTCGCAGTGGGGGTCGTGCTGGGCGTCTCGGTCGGTGTGGGTGTATCCGTTGGCGTGCCTGTCGCGGTGGCCGTGGCCGTCTCGGAGGCGGTGGGGGTCCAGGTCGGCGTATCGGTCGGAGCCTGGGCAATAGGCACCCCGGCCAGGTCACCGGAGGCATTGACGAGCGCGCTGGCGGACGTCAGCCAGGCCGCAGAGCCATCCGGCAGCTGAACGTGATACCAGTTGCCATCCTCGCTGATGCCGATAATAGGCGCTTCCTGCCCGGCGGATAAAGTCGCCACCTGCGGGTAGCGCGGGTCTGGCCCGCTGCGGGCGGCAATGTCGCGCTGCGACGAAACCACTGGCGAACCGGGCGTGAGGACGACTGTCGTTGGGGTGAAACTCGGCAGCGGCGTCTCTGAGATGGCAGGCGGCGGCGTGTCACTGGGCGCACCCTGGACGACCACCGTGCCCTGGCCGCTGCTGGACAGAATCAGCACGGCAGCGATCAACACGATAATGACAACCGCGGCGGCAATCCCGGCGATAAGGGTCAGTGGGACGCGGCGCGCTTCAGACGCCATCGTCGTGGGCTGACCCAGAGCCGGAGCCAGTGATTCTTTCGGCGTCATGCCGGCGGACTGTGCCGGGGCGCTGCCGCTGGGGGTGAAACGCGAGACATCCGGCACAGCCATCGGGACCACTGGTAGACGACGCGTGAAGAAATCCGTGGTCGCAGCCGGGACATCCTTGACCGCTTCGGCGAAGGCATCGGCAAAGGCGCGCACCGAGGGAAAACGATCGCGCGGGACTTTTGCCATCGCCGTATAGAGCACGTCCTTGACCGGCTCCGGCAGCTCGCTGCGCCAGATCTGCGGCGGAGTCGGTTCTTCCGACAGGTGTTTGTGCATCAGGGCGTAGGGAGTCTGGCCTTCGAATGGCAGCCGCCCGGTGACCATGATGTAGGTCATCACACCCAGGGCGTACTGGTCGGTGGTGGCGGTGACGCTCTCGCCGCGCCACTGCTCCGGGGCCATGTACGAGGGTGTGCCCATCGTCATGCCGGTGCCGGTCAGGTTCGTGTTCGCGCCAACCAGCTTGGCGATGCCGAAATCGACCAGAAACGGGCTGCCCTGGTCGTCGAACATGACGTTGCTGGCTTTGATGTCGCGGTGAATCACGCCCCGGCTGTGAGCATAATCCAGCGCGCGGGCCAGCGCTTTGAGGACTTCCGCCGTCTCCGACAGCGAGGGCAGGCGGCCATCGGTCTGCTCGGCCTGTTCCAGGCGCTGCGCCAGCGACCCGCCGGTGAGCATGCGCATGACGACGTAATAGATGCCGCCCTGATTGCCGTAATCGTAGACCGGGACGATGTGGGCGTGTTCGAGGCGCGCAGCAGTCTGAGCTTCGCGCTGGAACCGCTCGGCATAATTGGCTTCGGAGGCGATGGCAGGCGGCAGCAGTTTGAGCGCCACGTCGCGCCGCAGGCTTGGCTGGTGGGCGCGGTAGACGGCCCCCATGCCGCCCATGCCGATCAGTTCGATCAGTTCATACTGGCCCCACTGCTGCCCGGCCAGCGCGCGGATGTTGACGCCGATCATCGACTGGTCGATGGGTTCCATCGTAGCCGTTGGGCTTTCGCGCACCGAGGCCACGGTGTTATCGACGACCCGCGCCAGAAATTCAATCGACTGGTCGATGTACACATTCTTGACGTCGAAGACCATGACGCCATCGTGTTCCAGCAGCGTGCGGATGGAGGGTGACGGCGTGGCGGGCGGTTGGAGCGGATCGTAGCTTTCCTGAAAGACGGGCACCAGCGGTTTGCCGAGGCCGTGTGCGGTTTCGATCTCGCGCTGGACCCAGTCCGACTCGAAGGTATCTTCAGCGACGAGGCAGATAAACACGTCGCTCTTACGAATGGCATCGGTCAGCCGCGTGGGGAAGTCCCCGGCGGTGTCCATGCGTTCCGTATCGAGATAGACTTCGATGCGGTGGCGTTCGCGCAGTTCCCTGGCGACCAGATTTGCCAGCATCGCGCTGGGTTTGCGCCGGTAGCTGATAAACACACTCGCCATGGACGGATCGAATTCCCCATTTGCCGGAATATAACAATGCGTTCAGTATAATGCCCGGCTGATGGAATGGCAATGTAATCTCACGGGTGGCCAGGGCAAACGCATCAAATTTGACGAAAGGTTCTCAACGGCTCAGGATGCTTTCTTAGAGGCGAACGGACATGTTCGCCCACCAGGGCAATCACATAGGTCTGCCCCTACAAAATCTGAGAACCTGACACTTTCATGCAAATTGCCAAAGAGGACGATAGGAGAGAAAGGCAGGCACTTGATCTTGAGCTAATCGTCGTTGTAACCAACGCCGGGCGGTTTGAAACAGGCTCAAGCGTCGTCGATGTGAGCGGGA
>JAIOHO010000386.1 GCA_019912905.1 Anaerolineae bacterium | reverse complement strand
TTATTACCCTGGGCGGCCCGATCATTGGCCCCAATGCGGGATAAGGCGGGGCCATCCTGAACGAGGTGAGATGACGAACATCATGAAAGACGATCCCTTCGAGGCAGTGTTGTTCGATATGGACGGGGTGCTGATCGACACGCATGTCGAAGTCACCCGCTTCTGGCAGCGGCTGGCGGCGCGCTACCACGTCACGCTGACGCCGGATGACTTCGTCCAGCATATCTATGGACGTAAAGCCGCACATACGCTGGAGCAGTACTTTCCCCAGGTGACTCCGGCGGTCTGGCAGCAGGCGCTCGATGAACTGGAAGCGGAGGAAGCCAGCGCTCGCTATACAGCCATTCCTGGCGTGGTGAAGCTGCTGCACGCGCTGCGGCAGGCAAACATCCCGACCGCGCTGGTCACCAGTGCCGAACCAAAGAAGCCCGCCGTCGTGCTGGAGCAGCTTGGCCTGACCGGGGTCTTCGCGGCTCAGGTCACGGCACACGATGTTCACCAGGGCAAACCGCACCCGGACTGCTACCGGCTGGGCGCGCAGCGGTTGGGCAAGCCGCCGCAGCGCTGCCTCGTCTTTGAGGATTCGCTCAGCGGGGCCGAAGCTGCGATTGCGGCGGGGGCGCGCTGCATCGGAATCAACGCCATCGTGGAGCCGCTGCTGCACCTGGGTGCGGCACATGTAATCCCTGATTTTGCTCAGGTCGAACTGAGTCTTCAGGGTGAAACGGCGGCGCTGCATCTGCCGCCGGATTACCGCGTGCAGTTGGTGCCGGGGCAGGTTTCGGGCTGATTCGGTCTCCTGTGCAGAGCCTGCCTCGCAGGGTCGGTGAAGAGAAATTTTTATTGTGACAAAATTCACGAATAATATGTGAAATAAATCACAATACACCGCGCTCCTGACCCGGTACGATAGAGTCAGATTACAGTAAGCAGTTAAGGAGCAAGACGGTGGCTAAGAATTTCCCTGAGCACTATGACCACATGCGGGAGTTAATGGGTAAACTCAGCCAGGATATTCCCGAAACGATGGGCGCATTCATGCAGCTGCATCATGCTGGTGCCAGCGACGGCGCGCTCAGCAGCCAGTGCAAAGAGCTGATCGCGCTGGGGATCGCAATCGCCGTCCACTGCGATGGTTGTATCGCCTTCCACGTCCATGATGCGCTCCAGGCCGGTGCCACTCGCGACGAGATCACCGAAGCCATTGGCGTGGCCGTCCTGATGGGCGGCGGCCCGTCGGTGATGTACGGCTGCGAGGCGTTGGAGGCATTGGAACAGTTTGAGACGGTTCTGGCTTAACCGCGCTCACCCATAGCCATTCGACCCACCCCTGGGTGACCGGTGGTGGGTTTTTTATTTTCCCGGATTATGCCGACGCATCGCCTGCGTCCGAGCGCGCCAGGTCCTGCGCCATCAATCCCACAGCGGCGGCAGGTGGCCGATGCGCGCCCAACCCTGGCCCGCCTGAAGCGCCTCAGTGCTCAGGTCGCTGAAATAGTGGTCGAGCACGGCGGCGCGTTCCTGTTTCAGCGGCGGACTACAGTAGCAGTTTTCTTCCCACACCGCCCAGCCGTCGGCATCAAGGCGCGCGTTGAGCAGGCACCGTTGGAGTTCGCTGCCAAAAGGCTGCATCTGGCCGATGCCGCCGCTGTCGAGCCGGGCGCGCAGGCCGGCCAGATCCGCCGGGGGTTTCGCTTTGACCAGGTAATGGGCCATCGGTCCTCTCCGATCCGTTATTGGACGTGAATCCATCTTACCAGATTCGTCCAATCCTCTGCCCTGGACGGGTGCATTTCAGATTGGGGGCAAGTAAGCGGCCATTTGCCATAAATCATGGAAGTCGTTGCCCAAGACAGCGGCGCG
>JAIOHO010000385.1 GCA_019912905.1 Anaerolineae bacterium | reverse complement strand
TCACTGAGCGGCATCCGGTCCTGATCGAACGGGCCTCCTGGTATCGCTTTCATCATCACGAAGGTGATGAACGAAATCACCAGCAGTATCGCGACCAATCCCAGCAGCCGGTTGATCAGATAGCGTGTCATACCGCAACGTGGCTACTCCCAAGTAATTTTCAAAAGAATGGAAGCGGTTATTTGCCCGCTCCCCTGCTTACTCATCAATATGGCGTGGGTATTGGCGACCGGGTTCTGGGTCACCGTCACGTGCCACGAAATAATAGTGCTCATTGCCGGCTGGTCTCACCGGGCCAATGCAGGCCACATCATGATTCCCGCGCGTGTCGATGGCATACAGATGGATTTCACCGCGCTTGTCGCCCAGATAGAACACGTCCTTCAGCGCCTCGCTGACGGCTTCCTCAACCGTCCGGCCCATCTGCATCAGGGCGACCGTCAGCCGCGCTAGGCCGCTGCGAATCGCCATCTCGCCTCGGCCAGTACAGGCTGCCGCGCCGTAACGATTGTCAGCGAAAAAGCCCGCACCTGCGATGGGTGTGTCGCCCACCCGTCCGGGATACTTCCAGGCCCAGCCGCTGGTGCTGGTGGCGACGGCAATATCACCCTGGCTGTCCTGCGCCAGGTAAACAGTCGTGCCGCCAGTGTGCTGTGGATCCATGCCCCGGTGAACTGCACCAATCAGGTCCGTGCTCGGCTGATTCAGACCGACACTTTTTTGCCATTTAATCAGGTTTTCGCGCATGGTATCGGTCAGCAGATCAGCTTTTTCTGCGCCCACTTCCTCGGCAAACTGCGCTGCACCTGCTCCCACCAGCAGCACATGCGGCAGCCGCTGCATTACCTCATACGCCACGCTGACCGGGTGGAGATAGCCGTGCAGCCCGGCGACTGCGCCGCTGGCCCGATTGCGCCCGTCCATCACCCCGGCATCTAACTCGACTTCACCCTGAGCATTGGGATACCCACCACGTCCCACCGACCAATCGGTTTCATTGGCTTCGACCAGGCGGATGCCCTGCTCGATGGCTGCCAGCCCGGGATTCTCTGCGCACATCAATTTCCAGGCCAGAACCGTTCCACTATTCTGAATATCTGCTGCAACGAGAATCATCACATCAACTTCCTGTAGAACATTCTCATAAGTAGAGTATGCGACGCATTGTAATTCATCAGCCAGTTGCAACCAATTGCATGGACCTATGTCCAAGTTTCTATTTGCAGAATATACCGTATTGTACGTCGTCGAAAAAGCCTGATACGATCCCAATGCTCCAGCTGGTGGCACTTGCGGGAGGCGATCTACAGCCGCAAGGAGATTCACTCGAATGTGGATTGTTTCACTCCTGCGGAATTTGCGGCAGGCAACCCAAGTCAGTGTTAAAATCAGCTAAGGCGATACTGTGTCCTTTTTTTTAGGCACACTAAAAACCTGCACAAGAACCTTCGACATCTGAAACAATCGTACCAGGAAAAGAACCATGCCAAAACTTATAGAACTCACAGAACTTGAACTGCCCGAATTTGGGCTTCCTTCAGTTGAACCTCACATCCCTGCTGAAACATACTGGCAGCGGATCAAATGTCTGCGAGAACGTGCGGCGTTGCACGACTATGATATCTTTGTCGTTTATGCGGACCGGGAGCACTTTGCGAATCTGTCATACTTAACGGGTTACGATCCTCGTTTCGAAGAGGCACTGCTCATCCTGGATGTCAAGCGGGACCACAAGCCGATCTTGATGGTCGGCAATGAGGGAATAGGATATGTCAAGATCAGTCCGATCTTTGACCAACTGGAGGTGGTTCTCTATCAGAGTTTCAGCCTGCTCGGACAGGATCGGAGTAAGAGCAAGCGGTTGGAAGATGTCTTGCGCGAGATGGGCATCCAGACCGGCAAGCGCGTGGGGGTTGCTGGGTGGAAACATTTCGGGCCGCAGGAGGCAGATACCCCGGCCTTGTGGCTGGAGATTCCCTCCTACATCGCCGACACCCTGCGTCACCTTACCGGCGACTCCGCGCTTGTTTGCAACGCCAATGGAATTTTGATGGATTCTCGTGACGGCCTCCGAACGGTCAACGAGCTTGATCAACTGGCGTGGTTCGAATTTGCGGCCAGTCATGTCTCGCAAGGAGTCCGAAACGTGCTGTTCAGTGTTAAGCCCGGCATGACGGAGTATGAAGCTGTTGAGCGAATGAAATTGAACGGCATTCCGCTCTCGTGCCATCTGATGCTGTCATGTGGTGAACGCGCCTTCTTAGGCATGGGCAGCCCATCCGCACGTCGAATTCAGCATGGCGACCCCTTTACCACAGCCTATGGAGCCTGGGGCGCGCTGACCAGTCGGGCGGGATTCATGGTCGCAGATGCGAGCGAGCTTCCTGCTCACGCCAGCGACTATGTCGAGCGCCTGGTCGCGCCCTACTTCGGCGCAATTGCCGCCTGGTACGAGCATGTCGGCATCGGAATACCGGGAGGCGAGCTTTACCGGATCATCCACGATCGAATCGGCGACGCGTTTTTCGGTGTCGGTCTGAACCCCGGCCACCTGCTTCACCTGGATGAATGGGTGAATTCGCCAATCTACGAAGGTTCGACGGAAACATTGAAGTCCGGCATGGCGCTTCAGGTCGATGTGATTCCGGCAACCGGAACAGCCTATTACACTACCAACATTGAGGATGGTATGGCACTGGCCGATGACACGCTGCGCCAGGAATTCGCGGAGCAATATCCAGAAGCCTGGAGCCGCATTCAGGCCCGCCGCCGCTTCATGATGGAGGTACTCGGCATTCAGCTAAAGCCGGAGGTTCTGCCCTTCTCCAATATCCCGGCCTATCTGCCGCCGTTCTTGCTCGCGCCTACGAAAGCCATGCGGGTTGCTCAGTGAAGCCTGCACGGGGGATCCTTGTGGATTGACGTCGGCGATCTATTGACTCGGGCCAGAAAAGTCTGCCTCATCCGCAATCGGATCCACCTAGAAAACGATATGGACCCACCCCACGCGGACCGGGAAACGCGTACCGATCACCGGTTCTATGGGATTCGTCATCTATAGTGGCGTTGACGGTTCGCTGATCCCTGGCTACTGGTCGGCCAGGGAACTCAGATCGAACAGCACACGATCAAGAGCTGCGGCTGGCATGCCCAGGAAGCAGATGGGAGTGTCGCACGACCAAAATGAAACCGTGCGACATTCTGAAATATCAGACGAGTTTCATCTCGAATGACGGATTTCATCCTTCCGAGGCGACGGCATCATGGACTGGCCTTACCGGAGCAACTCGATTTGGCGATTTCACGAGCTTTTGGTCATCTACGATCTTCTCGTGCTGTGGTGCGTTCAGGGTTGCAACCCCACACTACGCATCAACGGTTCGTGTCACTCATCATCCGCCGGGCAGCGCGCACCATCTCAGACAGTTGCAACCCTACACTCCCCATCAACGGTTCGTGTCGCCTGTCCTCACAGTGCCAATATATTTGAAACAAATTCCGAATGGCGCCATTTTCTATGAGATTCGACAGCCTCTTTCCGTGTGTCCATGCCATTAGCTTTGAGAGACGACACTGGGGAGGCTTGCGTCGCAGGAGTCAGGAATAGGCAGGGCCGAATTTGAGACACCAATATCGGATTGCTTCATAGCTGACCGTGATCCCACATACAGCCAGGATGGTTTCGATATCGCGCTCACTCAAGTTGAAAGTGAAGTCGAGCCGAATCGCAAGACAATGATCTCTCGTGGAACTGCTGGCGCTTTTAGCTCGGTTGATGATACGTATTTATCATCGATAGTATCGACCGAATGCACCAGTGTGTATAGGCCAACCTGGTTTGACAACCCCTTTCCTGTTCGTGGGTCAGGGATTTGTTAGCCCGCCGCCAGCATCCGATCGACCACTAACTGGCGGAATTCGGGCGACAGGCTGGCGAAATAGGCGCTGAAGCCGGTCACCCGCACCACCAGATCGGGGTATTTGGTCGGGTCTTCATTGGCTTCCAGCAGCTTTTCCCGATCCAGCACGTTCATATTGATCTGTGTGCCGCCCTGGGCGAAATGCGTCTGGATGATGTTCATCAGCAGCATAACGCCATCGGCTTCCTGGACGATCATTGGCTCGAACTCGATCTGCATGGGGGCGGTGTTGCCATAGCCCGGCTGCACCGCGGCGACGGCCAGCGCCAGAGCTGTGGGCGCACCATCCTTGCGGAAGCCCGGCGAGGGATTGGCCCCCTGGCTGATGGGTGATCCGGCCCGGCGGCCATCGGGGGTTGCGCCCAGCTTGCGCCCGGACATAATCATCTTGGCCCACGAGAACAGACCCGGTACCAGGCAATGACCGGCTGGCGTGCGCTGTTCGAGCACGACCGCCGCAAAATGCTGGCCGAGGCGCTGGGCGAAGTCGTCGGCGCGCGTGCCGCCGTGGCCGTAATGGCCGACGGTCTTCATCATCAGGCGGATGCGCTCGCCCTCCACGCCATCCCAATCGGAATCGAGACAGTCGAGTAATTTCTGCCAGGTGAGGCGGCCTTCCTTCTCGATGCGCTGGTCAATCGCGGCGAAGCTGTCCGCCACAACCGCCAGACCCGAGCCATCGACGCCGATATTGATGTACTCGACTCCGCCGTGCGACGCGTCGATTGCCTGTTCAATCGGGCCGTGACACAGGAGATCGAGCACCAGTTCGGGGAAGACATCCTGCATGTGGGCGACGTGGAAATCGACCCCTGCGGCAATCACGCGGACGGCCCGCCGCAGATGCTGGTCGTAATAGTCCCACAGCGTCGCCACACTCGGCTCCACATCCGGGGCGGCCAGCAGGTCGCGCAGGGCGATGTCGAACACGACCGGCAGCACGATCTTGATCATGTCATTCATCGTGTACTCGCGGCCCGGAACGCTCAACCAGTGGCAGCCGGTGTAGACACGCTCGCGTCCGTCCTCGATGGCGTAACCCAGACGGCTGAATCCCGCGGCGGTTTGTTCGACTCCCAGGAACTTGGGGATACCCAGCTTATCTTCCAGCAGGATTTCGACCCCCCGGCGCAGCAGGCCCGGATCGACCTGTTCGCCCACCGAGACGCCGACATTGGCCGGAATTTTCAGCCGGTGGACGGCTTCCAGCACCAGATAGGACAGCGGGCTGGTGACGTCGTTGCCCTGAGCATCGGGACCGCCCAACTGGAGGTAAGCCGTATCGCGCAGCAGCAGGCAGGCAATGTGGAAGATGGCTTCATCATCGCTCAGCCGACCCGCCGCCAGGTCCTGCTGATAGAAGGGTTCCAGGATCACGTCGAGCCGCCCCAGTGAGCCGCTGCCGTTGTACATGCGGGCGATCAGTTGATACCAGAGAATCCACTGGCACGCCTCGCGGAAGGTTTGCGGGGGGGCATCGACCAGCCGCTGATTGATGGCGGCCATCATTTCGAGATTGCGGCGCAACTGATCGACCGGTTCGTCGGAGGCCATTTCGCTGGCGGCCTGCGCGTGGCGGGCAATCCAGTTCTGAACGCCCAGGACGACATGTTCCAGACCGGTATAGAATGCCGCTCCGTGAGGGGCGTTGCGGTCGCGGTAATGGCGAATCTTGTCCAGCAGGCCGCCCCAGCCCAGCCGCAGCCCCAGCGCCAGATCCTGGCTGAAATGCTGGCTGCCGCCGATGCCGGTGTCGAGCTGATATTTTTCCTGTTCCGGCTTCAACGCGCTGAAATCGAGTTCCTCCGGCCAGTGCCCGCGCCGGTAGGAGCCAAAGTTGGTCATGTAGACCCCGGCCAGCGAACTGATCGGGTCGATGAAGACCGGATGGCGTTCCAGCAGGCGGCGGTAATTCTCGCCGCAGGCTTCCGGTCCGTAGAAACTGCCATCGGCGTGATTGCTGAGGCAGGTGAACTCGTTCAGGCGAACATCATGGATGGGGATACCCGATGGCCCGATGACCTCGACCAGCACGCGTTCGTCGGCCGGCGGCAGAATCAGCCCCCAGTCGTCATAATCCATCACACCGACGACCCGCTGTTTCTCCTGCGTGTATGCCATCTTGCGGGCACGGAGCAGATCAATGCGATCCTGATAAGTCCGTTCCTGGGGTTGGTCTGTCGTAAGCATTTTGATTTTCCCGAATGTGCTATTTAGTCGAGGCTGTATTGGCCGAGATCGGCTGCCGGTCAAAAACCCGCAGCACCGCTGCATTCAAGGCGTCCATCCGCGCCGGACTGAGCGGCTCCAGGTCCTGGGCGGCATACTCCCGGCCCAGGCTGCGATACTTGTCACCGGCCAGTTTGTGGAATTTGAGGAGTTCGTAGGTAATCGGCGGCGCGCCGTCGCCCAGCACGGCCCGGCGCTGGTCGCTGAGCATCTGCACGAAGCCGGCAATCGCGCCGACTTCGGCCTCCGTATCGTTAACGGTCGGGATGACGGGCGTGCGGAACCAGAGCGGGATCGGTAGCGCCGCCAATCGCCGCGCGTTGTCCAGGATGCGCGCATTGGGGACCCCGGTAGCGGCCCGGTGCTTGTCTGAGTCGAGGTGCTTGAGGTCCATCATCACCAGATCGACCGCTGGCAGGAGCGTCTCCAGCAGCTCCCAGGGGTAATTCCCGGCGGTCTCGATGGCGGTGTGGATGCCTTCAGCCTGGCAGCGCTGGAGGATGGCCTGCGAAAAGGCCGTTTGCAGCACCGGTTCGCCTCCGGTCAGGGTGATGCCGCCAGCGGCGTTGCTGTAAAACTGCCGGTCCTGAAGCGCCTCGGCCACCACCTGGTCAGCCGTCATTTCGCGTCCGACCAGCACCAGCGTCTCGGAAAAGCAGAAATCCTGGCAGGTGCCGCAGGCTTTGCAGACCTCGCGGCGGTAGGCGATGTCTCCCGCGACCTCGATGCAGGCTGAATGGGGGCACTCGGTCAGGCACGTACCACAGTGGATGCAGTGCTCGGCAAAGAACTGGATTTCGGGTTTGGGGCGGATCGATTCGGGGTTATGGCACCAGAAGCAGCGCAGTGAACAGCCTTTGAGAAAAATGGCGGCGCGAATGCCGGGGCCATCGTGGATCGAAAATCGCTGAATGTCGAAGACTACGCCGCGGACACTGCCCGTATCCTGACGGGTTGAACCGCCATTCCATTCCATCAGAGGTGCCTCGTCTGCCCCATCATCCATAACCCATGATGACCGCTTGCCCACGCGCCCGACAGTGACAGATAGCACATTTTCCCGCGCGTCCATCAGTTCATACCCGGTGTTGGATGCCGGAAATCGGCGCTGCAAGTGCAGCCCTTTCACCCCAAATCAAGCAGGCTGGAAGGACGTTCACGAGTATCGGCTTGATGCGGAGCATGTTGCCATCCTATACTCCGCATCAGATGGTCATTCCGCCGTCCTCACAATGCCAAATTATCCGAGATTCGCTGTGCCCTTTCCGCATGACCAATGCCAAAATGTATAAGATACGACCTTCAGCGCGCATCACACACGCTGCATGCTAACTCCGCTTTTCGTCGTACACGTACACACGGGTGTCCAGGATAATCCAGTTATCCCACAGCCACTTCGCATCACTGACGCTGAGGTTGACGCAGCCGTGCGACCAGTAATAGCCGAAGTTGTCATGCCAGTAGACGCCGTGGAGCGCCTCCCGCCAGTTGAAATACATGTGGTACGGCACCTCATCCAGCGCATAGAAGGCATCGCTGCCCGCCGCGCCTTCCATTGGTCCCACCTCCCATAACAGATCGACCTCCCAAACGCCGGGATCGGTGCGCCACTTGTCCTCATCCAAATTCCCAGTCGAGACCAGCGTTGCCATCACAGGCCGCTCGCCTTCATAGGCAACCAGATTCTGCTCATAGGTGCTCACACCAACCCAGTGCCAGCTAAACACTCGGGGGGGTGTCAGATAGACAATGCTGAGATTGGTCTGCTCAATCCATTGTCCCGGCCCGACGAGATGCCAGTCCCACTCACCGACGGTCACCGTCGCGTAGATGTTCATCAGGTCATAGCGCTGGAACGACCCCGATTGTTGACAGTTGCGCGGGCCGCCCGGTGTGAGCGACGCACAACCATCGTAGATCGTCCAGGCAAATGGCATGTCCATGTGATTGATGGTCACACCCGTGAAGGTCGAGGGTTCGGCAAAGTGCGCATTGTCAAGCGACGCCCAACGTCCGTAGCGAATCTCAGCCCAATCGCCGGACGTCTGGAGCACGTGGACATAGCTGCTCCGCCCCGCCGGGAAGGTTTCCAGCACTTTGCCGTCGGGCATGTTGTAGAGGGGCACTTCGTCGGCGTCGAAATAGATAAAGTCCTGACCCGCGATCACGCCCAGATCGAAGGGGACTGGCGTCACGTCAGGGTCGGGCTGCGCGGCCATAACCGCGTCACACTCCGGTGTCTGGGGAGTCTCGTAGGTGATACCTGCACAGCCAGGATGTCCCTGCTCAAATGCCGGGGCAGCGTGAGTCGGCCCGAGGCGAACGAGAGCGGTGAACAGGATCGCGAACATGAGTGCTGTGCGGATGCTCGGCATACCCACTCCATCGTGATTCGGACAGTGTGATGCCATCATACCGCAATTTCATCCCTGGGAGGGAGCTAAAAGTTAGAGGTCTCCTGGAAACCGTTGCTATTGAGGGCTTGCCCATTTCCGGCGTCACCGCATCACACCACTATTTGTGAAACAAATTCCGAGAACCTACTTGAGGCACCCCGGCTCTTCAACATGTCCTCACAATACCAACTATTGGGGGAACTGGTGGATTGTTGACATCTCCCCAGAAACACGGTAAGGTTCATATAGACGTCTATAGACGTCTGCAAGCGTCTGTAAAAATTTTATACATGTTCTGCATTGATTAGAGACGAAGCAAACAAGATTTGATACTTCGATATATTCAAAAGGAGAAAATAAATGTCTGACCACAAGAAATATTGGAGCCGCCGCGAGTTCTTGAAGCGCACAGCCGCAGCCGGTGCCACCGCGACGCTTGGCCCACTGTCCTTTACAACGGTTCGTACCCTTGCTGCACCCCGGCAGCAAAAGACCACGCTGCGGGTCGTCTCCGGGCAGGATGTCACGGAAATCGAAGTCCGTGAGCAAATCGCCAAGATGTACCAGGAAATCAATCCTGATGTCGAAATCGAGATCATGCTGATTACGGGTACTCGCGACGAGTCTCAGACCATCATGATGG
>JAIOHO010000384.1 GCA_019912905.1 Anaerolineae bacterium | reverse complement strand
TGCTTATTCTGGACATTATTATGCCTGGGATGGATGGCATCACGGTCTGCCGAAAGGTGCGCGGCAACCCGCGCTTTATCACACTGCCAATTCTGTTCCTGACGGCGAAGGGCAGCACCGATGACATCGTCGAGGGGTTGGATGCGGGTGCCGATGATTATGTTATCAAACCCTTCGAGCTGGCGGAACTGCGCGCCCGCGTGCATGCACTCATCCGGCGTGGTCAGCGCCAGTCGGATGCGGACAATGATGCCGTGCTTCAGATTGGGGATCTGGTGCTCGATTCCGATACGTATCAGGTGGCCGTGAACGACCTGTCGATTCAGCTGACTTCGACTGAGCACCGGCTGCTGCGTTATCTGATGGAGCATGTCAACCAGGCACTATCCCCTTCGCACTTGCTCCAGGCAGTCTGGGAATACCCTCCTGACACCGGCGATCCAGACCTGGTGCGCGCACATGTCCGTAACCTGCGGGCCAAGATCGAGCGAAACCCGGACCGGCGCTATATTCGCACGATTCACGGCGTCGGCTATATGATCTCGCAGTAGGTGAATTTGTTTAACGGGATGCTTAACCAGGGTATGTCGGATTGCTGAATTCTCAATTTCATGAAACATTCATAGAAACATACATCACCAACCACGTTCTAAAGTTATACTGATTCTATGAACTGGTTGAACATAACGGAATGTGGATGATGTACAAAATTCTCGTGATCGATGACGACCAACAGATGCTGGAACTCATCAGCCAACTGCTTGAACGCGAGGGCTATGATATCCAGACTGCGGACTCCGCGGAAGACGCATTGAGAATTGTCCAGAGTCAGGTTCCTGATCTCTTTATTGTCGACGCCATCCTGCCCGGCATCGATGGGATCACCCTCTGCCGTCATTTCCGGCGCAATTCGAGAACCAAAGATCGCCCTATTCTGATCGTCACCGGTCATGACTCGCCGTTCAACGTGACCGACGCTCTGGCTGCGGGCGCGGATGACTTCATCCTGAAACCGTTTGCCGTTCGTGAACTGACGGCGCGGCTGCGGGCGCATCTGCGGCGTGTGGCCCAACCTGAAATCGAAGACAAACTGCCCCGCTTGCAGTTCTTCAGCTGCGCACGCACGGTGGTGGTCGATGGCCGCGATATCGAATTGACGCATGTGGAATATGACCTGCTGCGCTATCTGTGCAGCGCGCCGACCAAACTCCATTCGACGCAGGATCTCCTCATCCATGTCTGGCAGTATCCCCCGGATGCCGGTGACGCTGCGCTGGTGCGCAATCATATCCGTAACCTGCGCCGCAAACTGGAAAGCTCACCGGAACGCCCGGAGATTATCCAGTCCCGGCACGGACGCGGCTATACCATTAAGGCCGTCGTCGAATTTGTGGATGAGCCGCAGCCCCGGTTCATCTAGTACCAAAGTGCCAGTTTCTCTACACAAAACTCTCACAATTTCTCACATTTGCTGCACGAACAATTCACAACCTTGTATGGTATCATCAGATTGTCGATGACTGGCAATCTGATGTGATTCTGAGGGTGTGCGATGCGCAAGGTGTTGAAAAGAATTCTCGAAATCCTGGACGGCACACCGGCAGTTTACGGCAAAAAGCAGCGTGGGCAGAGCGTGCTGGAACTGGCCCTGGTGTCACCCCTGCTGGTGATTTTGCTGGCGGGCATGGTCGAGATCGGCTGGTTTGCCCGCAATTATCTGATTTTGCTGGAAGTCACCCGTGTCGGGGCGCGTACCGGCACCGTGCAGCAGAACGAAACCAGCCCGGTGAACTGGGATAATGAAGGCAGTATCCTGCCTTCGCTCGATTCCAATTATCCAAACACGGCGTCTTATCCCGATGTTCCCATAAATCCTGATGACTGGATTCAAAAGTGGCGTCTTTGTGACATCAGTAAACCGAATGTTGAAATAGGGTTTTACAACTTTATTGCCTGCGTGATGCAGCGTTCGCTGAACCCCTTGCCTTTTGGCCGAGCACAGCGAATCGAGCGCGGCGCAGACCCCGGCGACACGTTTGTCGATGAAATGGTGGTATCTGCTTTTTCGGTCCAGGCGGTAGACCCGACCTATTCGATTTTTGGCAACGGCGTCACGTCAACATCCCTCGGGAGCGACGTCGATTGGCCGCTGGGTTATAACGATCAGGTCCAGGCGATTGTCGTCGGACGCTGGCCGGAAAATGCCAATGAGTGTCATTATAAAGAAGACGATACCCCTTACGATACGGCAGACCCCGGCGCGGATGGTGAAGATGGGCGCGATCCCTTTGACTGGATTCATGATGGCGGGCGCACGATTCACCCGGCCAACTACGGCATTCCGCTGGCCGATCGTGAAGACCGGATGTATCTGGAACTGGAAGAATCGGACAACATCCGCGAGCGTCAGCGCGGCTTCGTCTGGAATGGCCGCCATCAGATCGAAGGGACCGGCTGCTTCGGGTCGGAGTGGAGTGTCAGCCAGGTTGAGGACCTGATCAACCTTCAGCAGTTTAATCTGGATACGGCCCAGCGGCGTTATGTGCCCAGCCAGGGAATCGTGCTGGTGGAGATGTGGTGGAAGCACGAAACGCTCAGCCAGTTCGTGGGTCTGTCGCCGGTGATCTCGCCGGTGTTTGCCATCCTCGGGACGGATACCGTCATCGAGACATGGGCGGCTTTCCCGCTGCCTCAGGTGGAACCCCGCATTGAATTCGAACAGTAAGCGGATGTGGACATGATGAAGAGTCGTTTTGTGAAGTTCCTCAAACGTTCGATGCGTCACAGCCAGTCCGGTCAGTCGATTTTGATTCTGGCGCTGGGGTTCCTGGCGCTGCTGGGTTTCGTGGGCATCGTGACCGATGTCTCGCTGATGTTCGTGCGCTACAGCACGCTCACCCGGGCGGTCGATGCCGCCTCGATTGCGGCGGCGGGGCAGGTGCGGCGGCAGGTGCCGTTCCCATCGGAGGTCAGTACCAACTGTTCAGGCACAGACACGAATGGCAACGCCTGGACGACCGCGAACCCCTGCCCGGCGGCGGAGGCGGCGGCTTTTGCCCGCAGTTTCGGCAACGTTGGCGTGGCGGCGCGGCAGTTCGTCGAGTTTTACGGCCTGAGTCCCGAAGCGGTGCTGATCGACATGTGTTTCACGGTGAGTACGATTGATCCGGGGACAGGTGATCTGGTGCCGGTGGATGCCAGCATGCAGGATGAATTTGACGAATTATGTGTTGGCCCCCAGGGTCGCAACAACGAACGCAAGCTGATCAAAGTCACGGCTCAGATCGAATCGCCCACGGTATTCCTGCGCCTGCTCGGTTTCCCGGAGATTACGCTGCAAGCGTCATCGATCTCGGAAACGGCGGTGCTGGACGTAGTGCTGATTATGGACGTGTCCGAGTCGATGCTCAACCAGAC
>JAIOHO010000383.1 GCA_019912905.1 Anaerolineae bacterium | reverse complement strand
TCCCGACCTTCAATATACTCACGCAGTCGCCGCAGTTCATGCAATGAGAAACGATCTACCGCTTTTTTTACGTCTTCAAATACCATAACTGCACCTCCCTGCTTCTCCCCCTATTTTAAGCCATTTTAGTTCCATTCGTCATCGTCGTCACTGAAGAGATCGCCCATCCCGACGCTGAAATTCTGCCGCGCCTGAGCCGGATCCGCGTGATCTTCTGTCCCCGCAAACATGCTCGGCAGTTCTTCCGGTGCAGTGGCTTCGGTAATCTGAACTGCGCCGTAACCCCCTCCCCCACCATGAATGAGTCCCGTAATGAACGCGGCCATGAATTGCAGCAGGTCAAGCGCCTTCCCGGTCTGCTCCTGGACGGTGTGAACCGCCAGCAGCATCCCGACCAGCACATGCTTGAGCTTACGCTGGCTGGCGAGCTGCTGCGCCACCGCCCACGCCTTCGCCTGCGCTTCGTCATCCAGGTCGAACACCAGAAAATACGAGCCGGACTGCGCCTGTCCATTCGGCGGTTTCTGCTGCTGCGCCAATGCCATCACGACACCACCTTGCGGTTGACCTTCTTATTGCTGGCGCTCATCGGCAGCGCGCCGTAAGCATTCAGTTCCCACAAGAGTTATTCCTTACGTTCCAGCAGACCCTGTTTGCGAGCGGCATCGACTAGAAGCTCGTTGTTGCGAACACCAAGCGCCCGTTTAAGTTTGTCACGGATGCGGTAAACAGTCTTGGTGGAAATATCCAGATGCCTGCCGATCTCTTTGACACTAAGTTCCTGTTCCAGAAGGCGCAGTACTTCGAGATCACGATGTGTAAGCGACCCATTCAAGCGTGTGCCTATAAACTTTGCTGCATCTGTCGAAAGAAAAGGGTATTTCTCGCTCAGCATCTGAAGCGCCTTCAACAATTGCTCTTTGAGGTCACCACTTTTGATAATGAAACCGGCATTCCCAAAGTGCAAAACCTGTTGGATGTACTCACCATCCCGTCGCTTGCTCAGAACGATGATGCCTAAACCCGGGTGCATCTGGTAACTGCATGACACCAACCGCACAATCTCAGGCGTGCGTAAGACCGTGTCGTCAATAACCAACAAATCAACAAGATGATCTACGACATAATCTTCGGCATCGCGCAAGATCTGAAACACCGCAACAACCTCATAGGGTTCTCCCGCATCGCCGATGATACCCTCCATCCCTTTGCGAGTGATGTCGTTCTTATCGACGATAACAATTCGAACAGGGCGCATCTGGTATGATTCCTCCTCATAAGCCTGTCCACTGTCTGAAAACTAAGGTGGTCGCGCAGACTGACATCATCGGTAAGTTACGAACATCTGTTCTATTCCTTCGAATTCGTATTATATTACAACTCCCAAACTTTGTGACATCGAAAATCTGAGAACTGCGTAGGAAGTCCATTCGAGTCTAGTTTGACTACCGTTACTGTCTGTCGCTCTGGGTCGTGACAAAGTTGCTTCCTGCTCGACTCTCATCTATCTTCAGGCAAGCTGGCAACATACCTCGATATCGATATTCACTATTTATCAAGTACTACAAAGATCCCCGAGCAAACATGTATCGCCCTCGAGATACTGAAACCGCGAAATAATGTGCCGCGCAAACGTTCTGCATCCTCCCGCTAGCTCGCAACATCCTCAAGCTGCTCTATAACCCGGCGCTTAAGCATTGCCAGAGTCTGGGCGAGTTGGTTTCGCTCTTGTTCGAGACCGTAGACACGCGCTTCATACTGCTCCCGCATGCGTCTCGTCTCTGCTCGCAGCGCCGTTATCTCCGCTCGCAGACTTGCCAATTCACAATCGTCTGGCGGTAGTTTCCCGATGGCTTGGTAAGCGCTGGCTAGAAAAACGTAGGATCTGGAAACCTCGCTGGTTCTGCCCAGATAACCGCCTGCGACCAGACGGTTAATCTGGTAATTGACGGCTGATGTCGACGCGATGCCGGTTCCTGTTCCGATCTCTCGAATGGATGGCGCGTACCCATGCTGCCGACGGTATTCGTCCATGAAGCTGAGAATGCTGATTTGCCGCTTGGTGAGTGGTTGTCGTAGCAATTCAATTTGATGGTGATTCATAGCTAATGTCCCTCGCTATTCTAGATTCGTTTTAATCCAATCCTGTACGGCGGTTGCTCCGGCCAGCAGGTAGAAGTCGTTCACATCCTTGCCAGCCGGAACCTGTACTCGCCTGACAGCGCCGGACAGACCCTCAATCGCGGAAGCGGCTCCTTCCCCTGCGGCATCGTTATCCATTCGCGCCAGGATACGGGGTGCAGCAATGAGTTTCTTGTACCAGCGGGCGTTGATGCGCTTGTTGGCCGAACTGCCGATGGAGATTGGACAGATCAACCCTGTGCCCACTTGGCTCGCTATCAGCGCGTCGAACTCCCCTTCAGTCAGGAAAAGGGGCATCCCCGGTTTGATATTGTCGGCCAGGTAGAGACAGCCCCTGACGTTACCGCCGCTCACCTGCTGATACCGCTGCTCGCCAGCCGCCCGTCGAACTTTGATTCCCCAGATGCCTCCCTCAGCAAACCAGGGGATCGTGATGCCGCAGGG